>DASZMW010000211.1:0-3128 GCA_035551735.1 Humibacter sp.
GACACCAACGCGGCCCCGGCCAGAACCAGCACAACGGAACCGGCGCCGATCAGCCACGCCAGCCGCCGCCTGCGTGCGCCACGCGTGAAGCGCTTCACCTCCGCCCGCTCGTACCGCCTGCGTCTGCGCGCTGCGGCGCGCACGCTTGGAGAGTCTTCTTCGAGCGTTGCAACAGGCTTGGCAGGCCGTGCGACGGACGCGGACTTCTCGCGCAGAGCGGCCTTGATACGGTCTCGCGCGGACTCCCGAGACGGTGGCGCGACAACGCGAATCGGTTCGGTGGTCGCCTCCGGCTCTCGGGAAGCGCCGTCGAGAACCCCCGTGGACGTCACGCGTGCCGACGGCGATGGCGTCGCGCGCGAGCGCTCGGCAGCGACCTCAGGGGCGTCCGAGGTCCTCGCCCTGCCGCGTCCGGCAGCAGGCTCGGCAGCGGGGGCGCGCTTCTCCGTGCGCGCAGTGAGCCGCGACGCCGAGTTCTCGAAGCCCTGCGGTCGCTTCACTTCTCAGCCGTTCACCCGGCGGAGCGACTCGAGCAGCTGAGGGACGATGCGGTTGACGTCGCCGCAGCCCAGCGTGATCACGAAGTCGCCGTCGCGCGCGATGGTTGCTGTGTGGTCGGCCGCCTGCTGCCAGTCCGCGATGAACGCCACCTTCGACGGGTCGTTGAAACGGTCGGCCACCAGCGCTCCGGTCACCCCTGGAACGGGATCCTCCCTGGCGCCGAAGACATCGAGGACGACGGTCTCATCGGCATACTGCTCCAGTGTCGCCGCGAACTCCTGTGCGAGTCGCTGGGTGCGGCTGTAGGTGTGCGGCTGATGCACGGCGATGATGCGTCCATCACCGACGACGGTGCGCGCGGCCTCGAGCACCGCTCGCACCTCTGCTGGATGGTGAGCGTAGTCGTCGAAGACGCTCACGCCGCCGATCGTTCCGTGCAACTCGAAGCGGCGGTGGGTTCCGCCGTAGGACTGGAGAGCCGTCGCGGCGGCCTCGGGTGCCACACCGACGGAGGCGAGGACCGCGAATGCCCCTGCCGCGTTGTGTGCGTGATGACGACCGGGCACCTTCAGCGTGACCGGGTACTCATCGCCGTCCCAGACGATGGTGAAGGCGACAGGGCCGTCGGTCGTGATGGCGGTGATACGGGCATCCGCTCCCTCCGACTCGCCGAAGGTGAGGACGTTGCTGTGAGAGAGGCGCAGCGTGACAGCGCGTGCTCCCTCGTCGTCGGCCGAGATGACGACGAGCTCGCTAGCCCTGTTCGCGAAGGTGACGAAGGCGTCTTCGACCGCGGAATACGAGCCATAGTGGTCGAGGTGATCATCGTCGATGTTCAGAATCAACGCCACGGCCGTGTCGTAGAGAAGGAACGAGCCGTCGGATTCGTCGGCTTCGATCACGAACAGGTCGGATGCGCCCTGCCGGGCATTCGTCTCGAGCCCCTCGATCACCGCTCCGTTCACGAAGTTCGGATCCAGGCCGAGCTCGACCAGCGCGGTCGCGACCATCCCGGTCGTGCCCGACTTGCCGTGCGCCCCGGCAACGGCGACGACACGGTGGTCACGGGTCAGCCAGGCGAGCGCCTGCGAACGGTGCAACACGGGAATGCCATGCGCAAGCGCGTACTGGTACTCGGGATTGTCCTGCCAAAGAGCACCGGTCACGACCAGCGTGTCGGCATCATCCACATTCGCCGCGTCGTGGCCGATGTGGATGTCAGCACCGAGTTCGCGCAAGGTGCGAGTATAGCCGTTCTCGACCCGGTCTGAACCGCTGACGCGAACGCCGGCCTGCAGGAACAGTCGTGCGATGCCGCTCATGCCGGATCCACCGATGCCGACGAAATGCGCCCGACTGATCGTCTGAGGGAGCGGCATGGTCAGATCGGGTTTGATCACGGTCTACTGGTGTCCTGTCTTTGAGCTGACGAGCCAGGCGAGTGTGCCCACCAGGGTTCGTTCCGGGGTCTCCTCAAGTATGCCGTCAGCGGCCTGGCAACCCGCCACGACCGGCCTGGGCGTCATGGATCAGAGCGACCATGCGCTCGGCACCGTCGCGCACGCCGACGTGCGCCGCGGCATCCGCCATGTGCGCCAACGCTCGCTCGTCGGTGAGTAACGGAATCAAGGATGTCCGAGCCCACTCCGGCGTGAAATCGGCGTCGTTCACCAGCACTGCTCCCCCGGCCGAGACGACGCCGGCGGCGTTGAACCGCTGCTCGCCGTTGCCGACCGCATACGGAACGTACACAGCGGGGACGCCGAGTGCGGTCAGTTCGCTCACCGTCGCCGCTCCCGCGCGCGACACCGCGACATCCGCGATCGCCATCGCCAGGTCCATGCGATCGCAGTAGTCGATCAGCCGATAGCCGTCGACACCGGGATCGGTGAACTCGGCACCGCCGCCCTGGATGTGCAGCACCTGGTAGCCGGAGCCGGTGAGCGCCTGCGCTGCGGCGATCACTGTCGCATTGATGCGCCGTGCGCCGAGCGATCCCCCGGTCACCAGGATGGTGCGACGGTCTTCGAGACCGAAGTAGGCGAGTGCCTCGGCACGCGAGGCAGCGCGGTCGAGGTTTTCGATCTCGCGACGCAGCGGCATGCCGACGAACCGGGCGTGCCTGATCGAGGTGTTCTCGAACGCCACGCCGACGAACGTCGTGTACCTGGCACCGAGACGGTTCGCGAGCCCTGGCTTTGCGTTGGCCTCATGCAGCACGAGGGGCACGTCCTCTCGATGCGCCGCACTGTAGGCGGGAGCCGACGCGTATCCGCCGAAGCCGACCACGACGTCGATGCCGCGCTCGGCGATCAGCTCGCGCACCGTTGCCACGCTCGAACGGAAGCGGCCGGGGAAGCGCAGCGCCGCGGCATCCGGTCGCCTGGGGAAGGGCAGCTTCGGGATGGTGACGAGTTCGTAACCCCTGGCTGGAACGAGGCGCGACTCCAGCCCCTCCGCGGTGCCGAGCACGATCACCTCGGCGTCGGTATCTGCGCTCCTCAGCGCGTCTGAGACGGCGAGCAAAGGATTCACGTGGCCGGCGGTTCCACCGCCGGCCATCAGATAGGACGTCATCGCAGGGCGACCTGGCGCTTCGAGGGCGACGGCGACCTGGTGAACGAGAG
>DASZMW010000212.1:0-2835 GCA_035551735.1 Humibacter sp.
CGACCTGCACGTCACCGTCCGTGGCGTTCTTGAAGCCGATCGGCATGGAGAGCCCGCTGGCCAGCTGGCGGTGGATCTGGCTCTCGGTCGTGCGAGCGCCGATCGCGCCCCAGCTGACGGCATCCGCGATGTACTGCGGGCTGGTCGGCTCGAGGAACTCGCGGCCGACGGGCAGGCCGGTCTCGAGGATGTCCAGGAGCAGCCTGCGTGCCATGCGCAGGCCGTCGGCGACGCGATGGGTGCCGTCGAGGTGCGGGTCGTTGATAAGACCCTTCCAGCCGCCCGTCGAGCGTGGCTTCTCGAAGTACACGCGCATCACGATCAGCAGGTCGTCGCGATGCTCGTGCGCGAGCGCGGCGAGACGGCGGGCGTAGTCGAGTGCGGCATCCGGATCGTGTACCGAGCAGGGGCCGACGACGACGAGCAGTCGCGGGTCATCCCCCCGCAGTACGGCCTCGATCTCGCGGCGGCTGCGTTCGACGAGGGAGGCGGCGTCGGCGCCGAGCGGCGCCTCGGCCCTGACTTCTGCGGGTGTCGGCAGGGCCTCGATCGCCGTCACCCTGGTGTTGGCCGTGGTGTTCATGGTGTCCTCTCGTGGGATTCGTGTCTCCCGGCGAGAGGCTCAGCGCCTGTGTGCCCAGTGCCGACCGCCGGTATAAAGGCGAAAGGCAGGATCGTGATGATCCTGCCCGTTGGCTCTGGAGAAGGTGTTGGTCAGCGCTTCGTGACCGTCGGCTCCTCCAGAGCCAACGCGAAATACGCATACCAACGGGTTCTCATAGTTGGCGAGGCTAGCACTTCGTGCGCACGGTCGCCACAGGGTCCAACCGACGGCGCAGGCTGTTCAGACGCCGAGCTGCTGCGTCGGTGCATCGAACGAGGATGCGTTGCCGTAGAGCGCTGCCGTGTCGAACTGATCCGGGTTGTACTGGTCCGTGCCGTACGGATCCGGATCGTACTGGTCCGCATCGCCATACGATTCGCTGCGCGCTCGCCTCGCCCTGCCGATGAGCGCACGCAGCACCGAGCCGACGATGGCGATCACGATCGCGACGCCGAGTGGAAGCATAGCGGGGTGCACCTGCAACAGAGCCGAGCTGACCACGTCGATCAGGTGCTGAATCGTGCCTGCGAACGAGCGCACGAGCATCCGCGAGCCCAGCGCCCCGCCCATAGCTGTGATGAGTGGCGACCCGATCCACAGGAGCGCGAGGGCCACGATCGCGGCCAGAACCCTTCCGAAGGTGTTCACTCCGCACCACACGATCGCGACGCCGACGACGGCCGCCGGAACCCAGAGCAGCGCCTCGGTGACGATCGCGCCAAGGTCGCCAGGCACATAGAACGACGTGAATCCCGCGATCCACAGCGCGAATGGAGAAGCGACGAGCGCGATGCCGAGAAGCGCTCCCGCGCGAGGAGCGCGGGCGATCAGCGTGAGCACGGCAACGCCCGTGAGTACTGCCAGCAGCACCACGAGGAGCATGACGGCGATGTACGCGACGGACGCCGTCCCGTCGCCGAGCTGCGGAACCACGACGACGACGGACTGCGCCGCCGCGCCGAGCTGCACCAGTACGACGCCGCCGACGAGAGCCCAGAATCCACCGGCCGACCAGTGCCGGTGCAGGGCGCGCGCCAGGATGCCCGCGACCGCCGAACCGACGACGATGAGCGCCACCGCTCGTACAGCTGCCGTCTGGCTGAGGGGAAGAAGCACCGGCGATACCTCGGATGCACCGGCATCCGACACCCACACGTTCTTCACCGGAAGCGATATGCCCGTCAGCAGCCAGGGCAACAGGCCGATGCCGCCGCACACGATCCCGAACAGCAGCCAGAGTCCCCATGCCCATGTGCGGCCGGACTCAGCGGTCTTCCGCGTCAGTGAGCGCGGGTAGCGCCCTGTTCCGTTCAGCCCTGACCCAACGATGTAGCCCTCAGACATGCCGCTCCTCGACGTTCAGCCCCAACAGGCCGCGGGGAACGGCCGCCCCCCATGGTTTCCCACCCCTGTTAGGGGGTGATGACCGTGACCACCTTTGCACGGCCCGCCGGCCGTTGACAAGGGTGCACGTCGGTCCGTTAGCGTTGGTGGATGCCCGTTCCCACTCCCCTGCCGTGGCCTGCGGACACCAACTTCGCCGCCCTCGCCGACGCCGGCTGGCCCGCGATCGAGCGCACCGCAGTCGAGGGCACGGATGCCGGTGGCACGGGTGTTGAGCACACGGGTGTCGAGCGCACGGATGCCGGTGGCTGGGTCGCCCGGTTCGCAACCGGTGTGACGCAGCGTGCGAACTCCGTGTACCCGACCGGCCGCGTGAACGATGTCGGGTCGGCGATCGACGCTGCCGAGAGGCTCTACCGCGCGCGGAGCCTGCCGCCGCTCTTCCAGGTGTCCGGCGAGGACGACGCACTCGGCGAGGCGCTCGTAGCCCGCGGGTACGCCCCGCGCAACGAGACCATCGTGCTCGCTGCGAACCTCGTAACCCTCGTGCGGGCGCTCGGCTCGCACGAACCCAGTACCGAACGCGTGGTCGTCACGGACACGCTCGACGACGAGTGGCTCGACGTGTGGTGGTCGGTGGACGGGCGCGGCGGTACTGCGCAGCGCGGCGTTGCCAGGAGCATCCTCACCGGCGGGCCGGCTCTGTACGCGACGGTTCGCGACGAGGAGGGTGCGGCATCCGTCGGCAGGCTGGCTCTCGTCGAGCAGCGAGGCGTTCTGTGGGGAGGCCTCTTCGCTCTCGCTACCCGGCCGGATGCCCGCAGGAACGGACACGCTCTCGCCGTCATCGACGCCCTGGCGCGAGCTGCTGCCGAGCGCGGCGTCGC
>DASZMW010000213.1:0-4384 GCA_035551735.1 Humibacter sp.
CACCGGTGATGGCGACGGATGCCCACAGCAGCCCGCCGCCGAAGGCCTCGATCGCCGTCACGGACAGGAGCGCGTCGATGCCGAAAAAACCCGCGCACAGGGCGCCGAACGTGACGAGCGTGCGCGAGAGGCGGGCATCCCGTGCACCGCGCACCAGGAAGGCCACGGTGCCGACGGCGGCGCCGAGGGCTGCGATGGCGAAGATCGTGGTCCCTGGCGACCCCGTCGTCGCGGAGGCGGCCGCACCGATGCCGAGCAGCACGGCGACCACGACACCGGCGCCGGCACGTAGCGGTTCGCGTCGTCGCTCCCATGGGATGGCCGACGAGTATGCCCACATCAGAACGCGAGCGCCCAGCACGAGGACCACCGGCCAGCCGAGGGCCCACCGCCAGCCAACCCACTGCGCGATCGCGGCGTTCAACGCAGGGCCGAGCACAGAGGGAATGAGCCAGACGAAGGCGTAGAGGCCGAGCACGCGTGGGCGTTCCCGGCCGTCGAAGAGACCGCCGATCGCGGAGGAGCCGAACCCGGTGATGAGCCCGAAGCCGACACCGCGTACGACCATGCCCGCGAGCACCCACTCCATGGTCGGAGCGACAACCGTGAGCGCGACCCCGACCACGTACACGACGGTCGCAACCGCGATGACGACGGTGGGACGGATGCGCGCGAGCAGCGGTGCGCTGAACGCGAGCATCAGCACGGCCGCGATGTTGCCCGCCGCGAGCGTTGCACCGAACAGCACGAACCCGTGCAGCTCTTGCGCCACAACGGGAAGCACTGTCGAGATGGCGAGCCCCTGCATGCCGCCGCCGAATTCGGCAAGCAGCATGCTGAACAGGAACACACCGCGCCGGCCGTGGAAGACCTGGCGAAGCGGGACCTGATCCGACGTCACAAGGTCAACGGTATCGACGGGCGACGACACGGCTGCTGCCGGCCTTGCGCCGACCGACGGTCACACGGCTGCCTCAGGCACCCACACTCGCATCGCTCCCGGCCGGCCGTTGCCCCAGGTTGCATAGGGACGCAACCGCACCTGAGTCGCGGTCTGCTCGGCCGGGCTCGAGGCATCCCATGCGGCGTACAGCCTGTCGTCGTCACCGCGCACATGTGCGACGGCGTCGAGGATCGGGCCCAGCGGAGTGATATCGCCGCCCAGCGCGATCGGGCTCCTCGCATGAAGCACGACCTGGTCGATGTCCGCCTGGTTGTCGCCCTGCTCGAGGCAGTACACGATCGGTCCGCGACGCACGGCGACGGATCCGCGCACGGCGTCGATGCGGGGGTTGCCCGACACCACCTCGGGCGTCAGGTCGAGGTCGAGCCGCACGACGGTGCCGGTGGCGAGCGCGCCTGGCAGGTGCAGCCATCCGTTCTCGAGGTCTGCCTCGATCGGGCGGCCGTCGATCGTCACACTGTGACCGGTGCTCCAAGCCGGCAGGCGCAGCGCGAGTGTGCCGCCCTCGAAGCCCTCGACGACCGTGATCAGGACGCCGCCGTCGACCGGGTAGTCCGTGTCGACATCCAGTACCACGCGCCCGCCGTCGAGCTGCGTGTCGATGCGCGACCTCGTGTACTGGAACAGCTGCAACTCATTCCCGCGCGTGCCGGCGAGATAGCCCTCGATGCTCGCGAACGTACGCATCAGGTTGGGCGGGCAGCACGCGCAGAAGTACCAATCGAGCCGGCGCGCTGTCGCCTCCTCTTGCACCGAGATGTGGTCGGGACGCAACTGCAGCGGGTTGCTGTAGAAGAAGGATGCCCCGTCGTCGGAGATGCCGTCGGCGACGACGTTGTAGAGCGCGGTCTCGAAGAAGTCGCCGTACTGCGCGTCGCCCGTGGCCTGGTACATGCGCCACGCCCAGTGCATGGCGCCGATCCCGGCGCAGGTCTCTGCGTAGGCCCGATCGCTCGGAAGCTCGTAGGCGTCGCCGAAGGCCTCGTCCCTGTGGCGGGACCCAGTGCCGCCGGTGAGGTAACTGCGGCGGGTGACCATGTCGTCCCATTGCGCCTTCAGCGCGGTGAGCAGGGTGTCGTCGCCGGTCTCGAGGTAGACATCCGTCGCCCCGCTGTTCAGGTAGAGCGCGCGCACCGCGTGCCCGCGCATGACAGTGGTCTCGCGCACCGACGCGTCGTCCTGGAAGTAAGCGGTGCCGAACGCGCCGCGCCCGAGCCATCCAGAGCCGCGGCGATCGACGAATGCCTTCGCCGTGTCGAGATACTCGGTGCGGCCGGTGAGCCGGTAGAGCTCGACCAGGGCGTACTCGACCTCCGGATGCCCCGGGTACGCCTGCGCCTCCGCCCCACCGAACAGCCGCACGATCAGGTCGGCCGTGCTGGTGGCCACCGCCAGCAGCCGGTCGTCGCCCAGCGCACGCACCGACGCGATCGCGGCTTGGATCAGATGACCGGCGCAGTACAGTTCGTGGCCCGATGCGAAATCGGTCCACCGCTCCTGAACGCGGTCCGCGCGCTGGAACGCGGAGTCGAGGTAGCCGTCGGCATCCTGCGCAGCGGCGAGCAGCGCGACCGTCTCCTCGTAGAACGTGCGCAGGTCGGGCTGTTCCTGGTGACCGAGTTCCCAGGCGACCGCCTCGAGCACCTTGTGCACGTCGCTGTCGGCGAAGACCGGGCCGCGGAAGCGTACATCCGTCTCGCCGATCAACCGGCGGAGGTTGTCGAGCGCACCCTCCGTCTTCAGCCGTTCGATGCCGTGCGGGATCGTCGTCTGCCGGTTGCGGCGCTGCCACCGCCCGAGCGTTCCTTCGCCGAGCGCAATGTCGCCCTTCACGGGAGCGACGAGTCCCAGTCGGGAGGACCCCGTCGGTCGAGCCGTTGTCACCAAGTCTGTTCCTTCCTCTGCCGGCGCACACTCTGCCGGCGCGCGCCGGTTCACGAGCGCGAGGACGCAGCCGCCAGGTTGTCCGCGGCCGAACCCCACGATTCGAGCACTGCCTTCACGTCGTCGCGCCGTTCCTGCGCGACCGCCGTGCGGTAAGCATCCTCGAGCACACTATCGAGCGTGACAGTGCGCGACGTCTCGGCGGAGAGCACGGCGGCTTCGACCATGGCGAGGCTGTAGACGTTCGAGTGCACGTCGCCTGCAGGCGTGCGCCCTGTGCGCAGCGCTTCGATGAAGTCGTCGAGAGCTCCGGCGATCTCGGAGCGCTTCGTTGAGACGTTCGTCGGCCGCAGCGATCCTTCGCCCGCGAGTTCGACCTCAGGATGCCCCTCGCCGTCCCAGCTCGCGCTGCCCAGCGCACCGCTGACGCGCCAGCGCCCGTTCCACGAGGTCTCGAGGCCCGGGCTGCACCAGCTGCCGGTGAAGGTGTAGCGCGTACCGCCCTCGAACTCGAAGACAGCCGTCGCTGCCGCGTCGCCCCGGTACCAGCTCCAGCTCGGATTGAAGGTACGGCAGTCGACCGAGACCGGGTCGGCGTCGAGCAGATACCGCGAGACGTCGAAGGCGTGGATGGCCATGTCGACCAGCAACGGCTGCGCCATCTCGTCACGGAATCCGCCGAAGTGCGGAGCCTTGAAGAACTCGGTTGTGACGATGCCGATGTCACCGAGGCCGGCGATGGCGTGCTTCAGCTCTGCGAGCACGGGGTAGTACCTGCGCGACTGGCTCGTCATCAGCAGCTGACCGGAGAGTTCTTCAGCAGCGATCAGGGACAGCGTCTCCGCGACTGTGGGGGCGATCGGCTTCTCGCATAGCACGGGAAGCCCGGCGAAGAGCGCCTCCGTGTTCACGGCGTGGTGGGCCGGCGGGACCGTGACGTCGATGACGGCTTGCGCCCCCGTCCTGGAGGCGACATCCGCTACCGAAGCACCGACCTCGATGGCCAGCCCCCGGTCAGCGACGACACCCCTGGCGAGGTCGAGATCGAGATCGACGAGACCGACGAGCACGACCTCCGGCGTCTCGGAGATGACCTGCAGCCAATGCCTGCCCATGGAGCCGGCGCCGACGAGCACGACGCGCACGGGGGCATCCCCTTCAAGTGTGGCGAACGAGCTCATTCGTCGTCGGCCCGGTTGCTCATGGCGCCCTGATACCCGCGGCCGTTGAAGAAGTCACCGGTCTCGTAGCGCAGGAGCGTCGGCAGGGCACGGTTCGGGCGATCGGATGCCGCCCACGCGACGCCGTTCGCGATCACCTTGCGCACGTCCTTGTGGTGATACACCGGGAAGTCCTGGTCACCGGGGCTGAAGTAGAAGATCTTGCCGTTGCCACGGCGGTACGTGATGCCGCTGCGGAACACCTCTCCCCCGGTGAACGAGCTGATGAAGACGATCTCGTCCGGCCGCGGAACATCGAACTGCTCGCCGTACATCTCCTGCTGCGGAATCTCGATCGGATGCGGCACACCCTGCG
>DASZMW010000214.1:0-7104 GCA_035551735.1 Humibacter sp.
CGTCGTGCTCCTCAAGTCCGAGGATCTCGGCATACTCACGCTGCCGGGCGCCATCCCGGAGCTGACGGCGGATGACGTGTTGGATGACGTCGAGTCCGGTCACCGGCACACGTGCACTTCGCGTCCTATTACCTGCAGCCCCGACTCGCCGCTCAGCTGCCGGCGCTTCTCGACCGGCTTCGGCACCTGAGAATCACGACCGGCATCGACACGAACTGGGATCCGAGCGAGACCTGGCAGGGCATGGCCGATGTGCTGCCGCGCGTCGATCTCTTCTTCCCGAACCGGGACGAATTGATCGCGATCGCAAAAGCTCTCGGACGCGCGGGCGACGGTTCCGTGGAGGATGCCGCAGGCGGCCTTGCGGAGTTGGGCCCGCGGGTCGTGGTGAAGGTTGGCGCCGCGGGTGGAGTGACGATCGACGCGGGAACGATCACCCGTGAGCCCGGGCTCATCGTCGACCTCGTCGATACGACGGGTGCCGGCGACAGCTTCGATGCGGGCTATCTCGCCGCCTTGTCGATGGGTCTCTCGACGGAGGCTGACCGCCTCAGCTGGGCGGCATGTGCCGGCTCGCTCTCGGTGCGCGGACGCGGCGGCACCGCGGCACAAGCCACGCTGAACGAACTCGAGCGCGCCGCATCGCGCTCGGCATGACGGCGAGCGGTGTGCTGCCGGTCCTGCGGGAGGGCTCTGTGCGGGCGCGCCGATCGGCGGAGACCGGCGCCGGTCCGAAGACCGGGCACCGGCATCCGCCGATCGATGATGCGTCAGCGACGCGTCGACATCACGCCCGCGCGGTGCGACGACGCGTGAAGAGCAGCGCGCCGAGTCCCGCGAGCAGCACCAGCAGCGCTGCGCCGAAGGTGCCGATCACGTTGGACCCGGTGTCGGCCAGGTCGTTCGCATCGGAGGCCGCCCCCGCCGACGCCGAGACGCCGCTCACCGCGTGGGTTGCCACCACCGGCTGAACCGAGCCGGTCGTTCCCGTGGGTCCGGTCGGTCCGGTAGGCCCGGTCGGTCCGGTAGGCCCAGTCGGTCCGGTCGGCCCGGTCGGCCCCGTGGGGTCACCCGGAACCGAGGTGCCGGCGCCCGTCGTGGTCGAGTCGCCGATCACGCTGACGGCATCGCCGCCGATCGTGACGGGGACGTTCAACCCGACGTCGGTGAGCAGACCGCCAAGCGCACTTCCGTCACCGCTCGTGCTGCCGCCGGCGCCCGCGGCCGGATCACTCACCGCTGTGCTCGCGTCGGTGCTGGTGGAGTCGCCGATGCCGCTGACGGCATTGCCGCCCGTCGTCACCGGAACACTCGCATCGATCGGCGCGAGCAAGCCGCCGAGCACACTGCCGTCACCATTCGTGGTGCCGCCTGAGCCGCCACTTGGACCGCTCGCGGAACTCGTGGTGGAACCGGTGCTGGTGGAGTCGCCGACCACGCTGATCGCGTTGCCGCCAGCAGTCACCGGCGCGGAGGCGCCGACATCGGCCAGCGCTCCGCTGAGGATGCCGTCATCGCCGTTCGTCGTGCCGCCGGAGCCGCCGCTGGATCCTCCACTGTCTGACGTCGTCGTGGTGACCGGATCCGAAGTGCCGGAGTCGCCGACCACGCTGATGGCGTTGCCGCCCACCGTGATCGGAGCGTTGACACCGATCGGCAGGAGCAGACCGCCGAGTACGCCGTCGTTTCCGCTGGTGACCGGCGCCCCTGAAACAGCGGCAACGGAGCCCCCGCTGGTCGACGTATCCGCCTTGTCGGATGTCGAGTCGCCCAGCACACTGATTCCGTTGCCGCTGACTGTGATCGGTGCATTCACCGTGATCGGAGCCACGAGACCGCCGAGCACGCTGTCGTCTCCGCTGGTCGTCGCAGTGGCGGGGCCCTCGGTCCCCGTCGGTTGCGACGCAGCGGAGGTGACGGCATCCGTACTCGTCGAGTCCCCAGCGACGCTCACGGCGTTGCCCGACACTGTGACGGGAACCGTTACGGTTCCGCCGATGATGTCACCGGAGGCGACGCCTCCGTTTCCCGACGCCGATGCGGCCGGCGTCGACGATGTCGACGTGGCCGGATCTGACGATGCTGATGAATTCGGTGCTGCCGGCGTCGACGTGGTCGCGGCGTTCGACAGCGCGTCGCCGACCGCGCTGATGGCGTTGCCCGCCAGCGAGATCGGCGCGCTGAGATTGATGCCGAGCACATCGCCGGAAGCTGCTCCGTCGGTGCCACTCGTTGAGGGTTCGGCGGCGTTCGCCGCACCGATCCCTGCCAGTGATAGACCGCCAAGGATGACTGTGAACCACAGTCCCCTCGACACGATTTTGTTCATGATTTTCGACTCCTGATCGAGCGTGTGGTCGCTTCCGCAGCGCAGCGCGCAGCGAAAGACTGAGGTCGCTTCTTCCGCCCGTGGACGCGCCGCATCGCAGATGGATGTCGTGGCGCGGCAGGGCGGAGCGAACCAGCTCAGTCAGGTGTCGAGTCGGTCTTGTACGTGGGGATCGTCGGAAGATCGTCGTCGAGCGGTGCACCCGCGAGTACGCCGAACTGCGCGGCGAACGAGGTGCCGGACGGTGGCGTGCCGGCGGAGCCTGTGCCACCCGGACCAGTCCCGGAGCCGGTTTCGGCAGTGGAGGACCCGTTCGCAGGTGGTGGGGCATCACCAGTGCTTCCCCGATACGGAGATGTCTCAGGGGATGCGGCGAATTGGGAGCTCGTTGACGGCGTGCCGTCCCTTGAAGACCAACTTGACGCCTGCGCCGACCGGCCGAAGCCCTCGAGCACGACACGCGATGCGTTCGTGCCAGCGGTGCCCGACGGGGTGAGTGCCGGGCCTGCCGGCGAGTCGCCTGCCGGCGTGGTAGTTCCGGAGTCCGGCGGAGTCGGCTGCGTCGTGACGGGTGGAGGCCCGAAGACCGATCCGGTCGTCTGCGCAGCCGAACCGAGCACCGAATCGACGGCATCCGTCACGGGATCTGTAGCGGCGGAGATCGGTCCGAGCGTCGAACCGACGACGGGGATCGAGCTGATGATGTGGTCTACCGCGCCGGTGACCGGCGAGAGGGTCTGGGTAAGGGAGATGGATCCGACGGCCGAGGTGGCGACGCTCGTCACAGGCTGCGCGACCTGCTGAACCGGTGCGGGCAATGTCTGCGTCAGCGGGTCGACCACGGAGGAGACCGTGGTCGTCAGAGTGCTCACCGTGTTCTCTACCGGTGCGGTGACCGCGCCGACCAACGACCCGACCGAGCCGAGAAGGGTGGGCGGAGCGGAACTCGACGCCGGGGGAGTCGCACCGGGCTCGTCGGCCGATGCCGAGTGCGCACCGAACGCGAGCGCGAGCAGCACAAGGCCGCCCGCGACACCGAGCCCGCAGAACAACAGGCGCAGCATCGTCGAAGGCGTGCGTGCCTCGACGCGGTCCATCGAGCCCCCTCTACGTGAACCTCGCTCGACTCTAAACCTCATCGAGAGGGTTCGGGAAGGGAGAGCGCGTGGCGACACGCCGAACAGTCGGTGTCGATCGAGGTGCTCGTGGCCACCTCGACCGGCCGGAATCCCTTGGTTGTCAGGGGTTCCGCGTAGCCTGTTGAGTGACGAACAAGAAATCCGCAAAACACAACATCTAGTGGAATGACAATCGTGTCATTCACGTTATATAGTGGGTGAACACCGCGCGGAACACCTCAGCCGTAAGCACGAGGGGACTGGTTGCGGCGGGTGGATCGGAAGCCATTTCGATTCATTCGATGGTTCCGATCATGAAGTTATTTTGGGGAGGTCATCATGGATGAGAACGACACCGTCGGCGGCTACGCAGTACCCGTCGACCCAATGGACCTTCTGCAGTGCGATAGCTGCCAGTAGGCATGCTGCACTGACAGACAGACGAAGAAGAGCCCTCCGGCAGATGCCGGGGGGCTCTTCCCATGTCAGCCGAACGGATCGGCGAGCAGCAGCTCGGTGTTGCGATCACCCACGCTTCCAGCGTGGCGCGACGCGTACGACACATCGTTGTACGACAGCTCCCGATAGAGCGACGCGAGTGCGGCCTGCGACCCGTCGGAGTACGACGCCTGTTGCGGCGCGGCAGACTCGATCAGCGTCGTGAAGATCGACATCGATCCGCTCCCGTCGCGGCAGACCTCGATCACGCGTGCCTGCTGCGGAAAGTCGATGTGCGAGGCGGTATTGATCTCCCAGAACGAGTGGCGGGGTGAGGCGCCGGGGTGCGGCGTGATCCTGTTCGAATGCGAGTGGCCGTTGACCCACGCGATGACGTTGGGATGCCGGGAGAGCACGCCGACTATTTCGTCGCCGTGGTGGCGCTTCTGGCCGGGAGTTCTCGGATCGGGGTGGAGGTTGGTCATCGAACGACTCGTGTGATGGCTGAACACGACGACGTAGTGATCGGATGCCGCAGCCAGCTCCGATTCCAGCCACGTCAACTGCGCGTCGCCGATCGATCCGTAGGTGAACCCCGCTTTGTCGGTGGAGTCCAGTGCCAGGCCCACGACCGAGTCGGAGATGTCGAACCGGTACCACGACCGGCCCTGTGCGATCGCCTCTGACGTGAAACCGTGTCCGACCGGTCCGGCGCCCTCCGCGCTCGAGGCCAGGTGGGCCGCCATGAACTGTGCGGGCGTGAACGGGGCGCGACGTTCGTCCGCGGTCACCGTCCACCGCGGGTCGAGTGCGGCACGGGCATCCGGTGCCGCGGCCATACCCGCCTCGAACGCGGCACGCACCGCGCGGTTCGCGCGCTCGTCGCGGAAGCCGGTGAACTTCGTGGCGCCGGTGTAGGCATCCGTCAGCGCGGTCCATGCCGCTGGAACCGTGCCGCCGATCGAGTCGTCGTGGTTGCCGAACACGCAGTACCACGGCATCGTGAGCCCGTCGCTGGCGTGCGGGACCATTGCGTGATCGAGCATGCTCTCGACGATCGGGAAGCCGACCTTCTGATAGGCATCCGGATGCTTGGACCCGGGTCGGTAGAACCGCTCGTCGTTGCCCGACTGCACGCCTTCCCAGGTGCCGACAGCACCCGTGTCGGCACGCAGCTCCCCGCCGTTCATCAGGGTCAGGAACCACTCGAGCTCGATGTTCTCGCCGTTGTCGGTGTTGTCGCCGGTGGTCACGGCGCAGTCGAATCCTCTTCCGGTGAACGGACCGGCCGCGAGGTCATTGATGCGCCGTACGAGCTGTGCGGTGCCATGCGTACCGAGCGCCTCTTGCGGACGGAACGCCGTCTTGTCCACATCGAGGAACGACTCGAACCGCATCGGGGACTGCGCGTCGACGATGTGCAGGTCGGTCAGTTGAACGAACGCGGCAAGGGCGTCGCGGCGATCGTCGCGACGTGAATCGACAGTGCGCAGTTCTGAACGCACGATGGTCGGCATGCCGGGCCCGGCGCCGAGCCGACGGTAGCCGACCGTGCCGACGGGGGCGGATGCCGCTTCCATCGTCGTACCGAGCACGGACACCGCTCGGGCTTCGGCGAGTGCGAGCGCGGCGTCACGGCGACCGGCGAACGTGCCGGCGCCGATCAGGACGAGGGAGGCTGCACTGCCCATCAGGAGGGTACGGCGAGTGAGGTTCGCCACGGCTTTCCTCTCGGTGGTGAGGGGGTGTCGGTCGATCCGTGACGAGGCTCCACTGCGCACGTGGCGAGGTCGTGAATGACCGGCCCGAGCGAGGTGAACAAGCGTGAGCCGGGCGGTGCCGGCGGGGCGTAGCTCGGGCGAGGGCCGGGCATCCTCGGTCCGTAGAATGAAGCGCGTGCCAGTGAACCCCGCGATCCAGGGCCGGAGTTACCCTCCGGTCGACGCATATCTCGTCGGGCGAGAGAAGGTGCGAGAGTTCGCACGCGCCGTGTTCGCGACGAATCCCATCCACTTCGAGGTCGAGGCCGCCCGTGCTGCGGGCCACGCCGACGTCGTCGCGCCGACCACGTTCCCAGTCGTCGTGCAGGAGGCCACGCTTGCCCAACTGCTCGGCGACGCGGATGCCGGCATCGACTTCGGTCGAGTCGTGCACGGCGACCAGCGCTTCGAGTATTCGCGTCCCGTGGTCGCGGGCGACGAGCTGACAGCGCACCTCACCGTCACCTCGGTCAAGTCGCTCGGGGGCAACTCGATGGTCACCGCCAGCACCGTCATCGACGACGCGGCGGGAGAGCACGTCGTGACGGCGACCTCCACGCTCGTGGTGAGGGGAGAGGACTGATGGCCGCGACTCCGGCACTCGACTCGTTGGCCGTCGGCGACGAGGTCGCGAGCGTTCGCCATCTCGTGACGCGCGATTCGCTTGTGCGCTACGCGGGGGCATCCGGCGATTTCAATCCGATCCACTACCGCGACGACATCGCAGAGTTCGTCGGCCTGCCAGGCGTGCTCGCCCATGGCATGCTCACGATGGGCATCGCGTCACAAGTGGTCGTGGACTGGGTCGGCGACCCGGCGAGGGTGGTCGACTATCAGGTGCGCTTCACACGACCCGTCGTGGTGGACCGCAACGACGGCGCGACGCTCGACGTCGTCGCCAAGGTCGCCGTCATCGAAGCCGACGCAGGCAGGGCGCGCATCGACATCGTCGCGAGCGTCGACGGCAAGACCGTGCTCGGCAAGGCGCAGGCGTGGGTGTCGCTGATTTGACGGATGCCGCACCCACCTTCGCGCAGCTGACCACCATGCGCGTCGGCGGCCCTGCGCAGCACCTCGTCGCCGCGCGCAGCGAGGACGAGCTCATCGCGATCGCGCGCGACGCCTACGCGGGCGACGACGACGTGCTGCTGCTCGGCGGCGGCTCGAACACGATCGTCAGCGACGACGGGTTCGATGGCACCGTCATCCAGGTCGCCACCCGAGGCGTCGAGCGGATCGAGGGCGGCGAACGCATCGGGCGTCCGGACGCCGTTCGACTGCGCGTGCAGGCGGGAGAGCCCTGGGACGCGCTCGTGGCGCTGGCCGTGCGCAACAGGTGGGCCGGGATCGAGGCGCTGTCGGGCATTCCCGGCAGAGTCGGCGCTGCGCCGGTGCAGAACATCGGAGCGTACGGGCAGGAGCTCTCGTCGGTTCTCGTCGCCGTCGACGTTCTCGACGC
>DASZMW010000215.1:0-5295 GCA_035551735.1 Humibacter sp.
CGCCGAGCTCTTCGAACACGGCCTCGATCACCCAGTCGCAGTCCGCGAACTCGCCCTTGTCGGTCGTTCCGTGGACGAGAGCCCGAAGTCTGTTCGCCTCGTCTGACGAGATGCGGCCCTTGTCGAACAGCTTGCCGATCTCGTCGTTGATGGAGGCCACGCCTTTGTCGACACGCTCCTGATCGATGTCGGTGATGATCACCGGCACCTGCAGGCGACGCAGGAAAAGCAGCGCGAACTGACTCGCCATGTACCCGGCGCCGAGTACCCCGACCTTCGTGACCTTCTTCGCGAGTTCCTTCGGGGGAGCACCGGCCGGGCGCTTCGCCCGCTTCTGCACGAGATTGAAGGAATAGATGGATGCCTGCAGCTGGTCCCCGGCGATCAGATCGGCAAGTGCGTCGTCCTCCAGGGCGAAGCATGCTTCCTTGTCGTTGCTCTTCGCGGCCTTCAACAGGTCGAGCGCCTTGAACGGTGACAGCGGGACGGTGCCGAGCCTCGACGAGACGGTATCGCGGGCGATCTTGATCGCGATGTCCCACTTCGCCACCCGCTCGAGTTTGCCAGGCGTGTTCTTGCGCTCCACCCTCTCCGTACCGCCGAGCACTCCGTCGACGAACTTGATCGAGTCTTCGAGAAAGTTCACCGGGGCGAAGATGCGGTCAGCGATGCCGAGGGCGAAGGCATCCTGAGCCTTGAGCATGCGGTTCTGCTTGAGCGGGTTCTCGATGACGACCTTGAGTGCGTTCTCGATGCCGATCAGGTTCGGCAGCAGGAACGTGCCACCCCAGCCCGGGATCAGTCCGAGGAACACCTCGGGGAGGGCGATACCGGCCGCCGAGGAGTCGACGGTTCGATAGTCAGCGTTCAGCGGAAGCTCGAGTCCGCCGCCGAGCGCAAGACCATTGATGAACACGAAGCTCGGAACGCCGAACTTCGCCTGCTTGCTGAGCACGAAGTGCCCCAGCTGTGCCATCTTCTTGGCGATGGCTCGCGTAGGGATCTCGGCGACCTTCGTCAGATCGGCGCCGGCGGCGAGGATGAAGGGCTTTCCGGTCGTCGCGACCGCGTGGATCTCGCGGCGCGCCGCACGCTCTGTGAGCTCGTCGTAGGTCTTTGCCAGCTCGAGCAGACCGATCGGGCCGAATGTGTTCGGCCTTGTGTGATCCCGCCCGTTGTCGAGGGTGACGAGTGCCAGCGTCTTGCCTGATGCCAGTCGCACGTCCCGCACGAAGCTGTGCGTGACCACCTCGTCATCGGTCAACGCGGCGAGATCCGAGAAATCGATCGTGGAGTAGTCGGTCACTCTGGTGCTCACTTTCCGTACTTAGCGTGGTGCGGGTTCTCCCAGATGACCGAGCCGCCCTGGCCGAGACCGACGCACATCGCGGTGAGGCCGTAGCGCACCTCTGGGTGCTGCTCGAACTGCCTGGCGAGCTGGATCATCAGGCGCACGCCCGAGGCGGCCAGCGGATGTCCGATCGCGATCGCGCCACCCCACAGGTTGACCCGCGGGTCTTCGTCGTCGATGCCGAAGTGGTCGAGCAGGCTGAGCACCTGCACGGCGAACGCTTCATTCAGTTCGAAGAGTCCGATGTCGTCGATCGACAGTCCGGCGTTCTTCAGAGCGCGCTCCGTAGAGGGAATCGGTCCGATGCCCATGACCTCGGGCTCTACGCCGGCGAACCCGAAGCTCACCATGCGCATCTTCGGCGCCAGACCAAGCTCCTTCGCCGCACGGGACGAGGTGAGCAGCGAAGCCGTCGCTCCGTCAGTGAGCGGCGACGAGTTGCCGGCGGTCACCCTGCCGTGCGGGCGGAACGGCGTCTTGAGCCCCGCGAGGCCCTCCATCGTCGTCTCGGGGCGCATGCCCTGGTCCTCGGTCGCGAGTCCCCAGCCCTCTTCTGTGCGATACGAGACCGGCACCAGGTCGGGCTGAAGGTTGCCCGCCGCGTACGCCGCGGCGACCTTCTGCTGGCTGAGCATGCCGAACCGGTCGGCGCGCTCCTTTGTCAGGTTCGGGAAACGGTCGTGCAATCGCTCGGCCGTGTTGCCCATGTTGAGCGCTGCGGGATCCACCAGCTTCTCGGACAGGAATCGCGGGTTCGGGTCGACACCCTGACCCATCGGGTGATGTCCCATGTGCTCCACACCACCGGCGATCACGACGTCGTACTGTCCGAACGCGATACCCGATCCGGTCGTCGTGACCGCCGTCATCGCGCCAGCGCACATCCGGTCGATCGCGAAGCCCGGCACAGTGGTCGGAAGTCCGGCGAGGATGGCCGCGCTGCGCCCAAGCGTCAGACCCTGGTCACCCTGCTGGGTGGTCGCGGCGATCGCGACATCGTCCACCCGGTCCTTCGGCAATCCCGCGTTGCGCTCGAGCAGCCCCACGATGGCTTTCACCACCAGATCGTCCGCTCGGGTGTTCCAGTACATACCTTTGTCGCCCGCACGTCCGAAGGGGGTTCTCACCCCGTCGACGAACAGAACATCAGCTCTTTCGGCCACTTCGCCTCCCATGATCAGGTCTGGTGACGATCCTAGAAACCGTGCCTGGGTGCGGAGAATCGATTGGGCGAACCTACGAACCGGATTCCTCGGCCTCGACGGGCGATTGGCCCGCTTCGACAAAGGCCTCAGCGATGGTCGCAGCCGTTGCCTCCACCTGCCACGGTCGTGCCTCGGCCTCACGCATGGCGTCCGCGATCGAATCGGTCTCGACTGACTCCGGCGGCGACCAGGCGAGCCGTCGCAGCGTCTCGGGAGACAACAGGTTCTCGACAGGAAGACGCAACTCTTCTGCGACCGCGACCACAGCCGCACGTGCCTCGCGTAGTCGGAGATTCGCTTCGGGATTCCGGTCTGCCCAAGCCCGCGGCGGAGGGATGCTCTCGCCCGTCGCGTGCAGCACAGGGAGATCTTCCGTGGTCGTGCCGCGGGCGACGGCATCCCACCATCGATCTATCTCGGTGCGACTCGCCCTTCCGGAGAACTCGCGGAACGCCGAGAGGTCGCGCTTCGTCGCGGGCATCGTGCGGGCGACGGCGGTGATGGAGGCATCCGGAAGCAGGCGCCCCGGGGCGATGTCCTTCTCCCTGGCGAACTCGTCCCTGGCGAGCCAGAGCTCCCGTGCGACGGCGAGATTGCGAAGTCCTCTGATCGAGTGCACGCCTGAGAGGCGCCGCCAGGGCTCGGCACGATTCGGCTTGGGTTTGCGTGCGAGCTCGTACGCGAATTCCTGATCGGCGATCTTGACCTTGCTGTTGTCGACGAGCAGCTTCTGCTCGGCCTCCATCAGGTCGACGAGCAATTCGACGTCGAGGGCTGCGTACGTGAGCCAGGGCTGGGGGAGTGGTCGCGTCGACCAGTCGGCGGCGGAGTGCTCCTTGGCGAGATGGACGCCCAGCAGTTCTTCCACGATCGTGCCGAGTCCGACCCGCGGAAAGCCGAGCAGACGCGCACCGAGTTCCGTGTCGAAGATCGTGACGGGATCGAGGCCGACCTCCCGAAGGCACGCAAGGTCTTGGCTGGCGGCGTGCAGGATCCACGGGACTCGACCGAGCGCTTCCTGCAACTCGGTGAAGTCCCCGACTGCTGGAGGGTCGAACAGGAAGACGCCGGAGTCGCGCCGGAACATCTGGATGAGATAGGCACGCTGCGAGTACCGGAACCCCGACGCTCGTTCCGCGTCGACGGCAACGGGACCCGTGCCAGAGCCGAGCGCATCGACGGCGTCGCGATACTTCGAAGGCGAGTCGACGACGTCGTAGTCAGTCACGCGTTGCTCTCCGATGGGTGAGGAGTCGCACTCCGTCCGGAAGCGGCGGGATGCCGGCGAGCATGCACAGCAGATCACCCCAGGCTTCGACGTGCGCGCCGAGATCGAGCCCATGGGGAGTCCAGGAGGCCCGAAGTTCGATCTGCGCGCCGTCGCCTTGCCGTGCCAACTCCCCGAAACCTGTCGAGATGATCTTCGTGGCGGTGCCCGATGCCGACGTGTAGTCGGCGCCGCGCTCGTCGAGAGCGTCGACGAGCCACGACCACGTGACGTCGGCGAGGAACGGGTCGAGACCGATGTCGGTCTCCAGCGGCGCTTGAGCGAAGCACACGATCCGAAACCGCCCGCCCCATTCGGCCGGCTCCGACGGGTCGTAGAGCAGCACCAGCCGGCCGGTGCCGAGTTCGGAGTCCCCTCCGCCGCGCGTGGCTGGCGTGATGTCGGCGGAGAGAGCCACCGCATACGGGGCGAGGCCGGTGGGCGCGGGGATCTCATCCACGGTCAATTCCGTCCGTGAATCCGCCGCACGCACCGCCGCTGCCGCCACGGCGAACTCCGCGGGAACACCGGGGGTCGCGGGAGAAGGAGACACCCTCGCAGACTAGAGTTTCGGCTCGGGAGTTCACGTCAGGCACGCCGGATGCGTCGCGTGCGTGACGCGGCGAGAGGAGTTCGTGTGGGTCATCGACTTGGCAGGGTCATCGTGCCGTTCGCCCTTCTGCTCACGATCGCGGCAGCGGCGGCAGCCGCGTACGCGACCGCCGCGACGGTCGTCGCGAAAACCGTCGTCACACCGTCGCGACGACGCAAGCAGGATGTCTACATCCGTTCGGTCGCCTCGGATCTGACCGCCGTGACACTCGCCGGCAACGCAGACACCCTGACGGTTCCAGGGCGATACGGCCTCTGGTTCTCCGACGACCGCGGCTACGCGAGGCTCGGTGAGATTCTCGGACTCGATCCCGATGGCGCCGTCATCCGTGCGGTCGAAGCGGTGGAGTGGGGCGACCTCGCCTCCGCACGCCGTGGCAGGCTCACAGGCTGGTACTACACGGCGGCCGACGATCTCGGGCTACCGGTCGAAAGCGTCGACATCCCCGTGGACGGCGGCACCGCGCCCGCATGGTTGTTCCGGGCTTCGGAAGACACCGGTCACTGGGCGATCCACGTGCACGGGCGCGGCGCTCGGCGACAGGAAACCTTGCGAGCGATCCCGATCTTCCGCGACAAGGGATACACCAGCCTGGCGATCAGCTACCGCAACGATGGCGATGCGCCGTCGAGCGGTGACGGGCGCTACGCCCTGGGAGCCACGGAATGGAACGATGTGGATGCCGCGATCGCCTTCGCGCTCGAGCACGGCGCCCGCGACATCGTCTTGTTCGGCTGGTCGATGGGCGGTGCGATCGTGCTGCAGTCGGCCATCCGCTCGCCACGCGCCGACAGCGTGCGTGGGATCGTGCTTGACTCGCCGGTGGTCGACTGGGTGGAGACTCTCGAATATCAGGCCA
>DASZMW010000216.1:0-4077 GCA_035551735.1 Humibacter sp.
CTCGTCGACTTCCTCGATGTCGGCGAAGGCGACGTGATCGTGCAGAACACCGCCAACGGCACGGTCGGCAGGCTCGTCGCGCAGATCGCGCCGAGCCGCGGCATCCGCGTGATCGGCATCGTGCGACGCGAGGCGGACGTCGCCGAGCTGGCGAGCGCGGGCATCCTCGACATCGTCGCGACCAGCGATGACGGTTGGCGAGACCGAGTGCGCGAGCTTGCCGACGATCGCCCGATCCGTGCCGCTGTCGACTCCGTCGGCGGCACGGCATCCGGTGACCTGCTGCACCTACTGGCGGAGGGCGGCACGCTCGTGTCGTTCGGTGCGATGGCATCCGACCGGATGGAGCTGTCCTCTGGCGACCTGATCTTCAAGCAGGCGGTGGTGAAGGGATTCTGGGGCAACAAGGTCTCTGCCGCAATGACCGCGGATGCCCGCCGCGCTCTATTCGGCGAACTGTTCCGGTTGATCGGCAGCGGCCGGCTCACACTTCCCGTCGACGGCGTCTACGCGTTCGACGACGTGCGGGATGCCGTGATCGCGAGCACCAGGCAAGGCAGGGTCGGAAAGGTGCTCCTGCGACCCTGACGGGTGGTTAGAGGAATCTTGGAACGTCGCGCGAAGACTCTCGGGGCCAGTGCCCCGCCCACCAGGAGTCTTCGTGAAGTCACCAGTCGTCCGCATCCGCCGCCAGCTCAAGCGGGTGCGCCGAGCCGCGCAGTTCGATCGTCACGCCTTCTGGCGTGGTCGTCCGCTGCGCCAGGGCACGGTGCTGTACGAGTCGTTCTCGGGCAACGGAGCCCTCTGCAATCCCGAGGCGATCTTTCGAGGGCTGCTCGCCGACCCGGACTTCGCAACGCTGGAACACACCTGGGTTCTCACCGACCCGGCATCGGAGCAGGCGCTTCTGACGGAGTTCGCCGATGACGACAGGGTGACCTTCGTGCGGTACCGCACCACCGCCTACTACCGTGCGCTCGCGACCAGCCAGTACCTGATCAACAACGCGACGTTCCCCGCAGAATTCAGCAAGCGCGATGGACAGATCTATCTCAACACCTGGCACGGCACCCCGTTGAAGATGATGGGGTTCGACATGCCTGACGGCGCGCTCGACTCCGCCAACACACTGCGCAACTTCCTCTCGGCCGACTATCTGCTGGCGGCCAACGACTTCATGGCCGAGCAGATGTACGAGCAGGCCTACCGGCTGACGAACATCTACCAGGGACGCATCGTCACCGAGGGCTACCCGCGCGTCGACCGGCAGCGCCTGAGCCCGAGCGAGAGGGAGAAGGCGCTCGAGGCACTCGAAGACTCGGGAACGGATGTCGCAGGCCGCGGCATCGTGCTCTACGCACCCACCTGGCACGGCGAGAGCTTCGGCCGCCCGGAGGACGACATCGACGAGCTGGTCGACGCGGTGTCAAGGCTGCAGCGCGAGCTAGGGCCGGATCGCGTCGTTCTGCTGAAGACGCACCAGATCGTGCACGCGCTGGCGGCGTCGCGGCCCGAGCTGCGGCGCATCCTGGTGCCGAATTCCGTGCCGACGAACGTGACGCTCGGGCTGTGCGATGGTCTGATCACCGACTATTCGTCGATCTTCTTCGACTACCTCGCGACCGGAAAGCCGATCGTGTTCTACACGCCGGATGCCGCCGATTACGCCGAATCGCGCGGAACGTATTTCGCGCCGGAGGACCTCCCCGGCCCTGTCGCCGACGATGCCCACGTCGCGGGTCGCGCGATGCTCGACCTGCTGCGTGCCGCCTCGTCGTGGTCGACGTACGAGGGCTGGCGCGAGCGGTTCGCGTCGCACGAGGACGGCGGCGCGACGAAGCGCGTCATCGACATCGTCTTCCGGGGCGCGACGGGAGGCTACGACGTGCGCGGCGCCCGGAGCGACGGGCGCGAACGTCTGCTGCTGTTCCTCGGCGGCATGCGATCCAACGGCATCACGACGGCCGCCGTGAACCTGCTGGGCAGCATCGATCAAGACCGATACGACGTCACCGTGCTGATGTCGTACTCGCGCAGGGCGTGGCACACGGCGAACCAGGCACTGATCCCTGCCGGAGTGCGTCAGCTGTTCCGACTCGGCGGCATGAACGGCAGCAAACTGGTGCACCTGGAACGCAAGCTCACCGAGCGGCGAGGTGACGTGCTCTCGCACTCGGACCCGGCGCGGCACAAGGCGCTCTGGGACGACGAATGGGTGAGGGTGTTCGGCCGAGCCGCCTTCGACTGGGTCGCCGACTTCAGCGGCTACAGCCCGTTCTGGGCGACGCTGCTGCTGCACTCGCCCGATGTGCCCCGCGCGATCTGGCTGCACAACGAGATGGCCGCAGATCGGCATCGCGAAGTGCACGGCAAGAAGGGCATGCTGCGCAGCCTCGGCAGGGTGTTCGCGCTGTACCGCTCGTACGATCACCTCGTCTCCGTCTCGCCCCGCCTGACCGAGCTCAACAGCAGAGAGCTCGCGGAGTTCGCGCCGGCCGACCGGTTCGTGACGGTGCGGAACCTTCCCAATGTGCAACGTGTTCTCGACGGAGTGCGTCAGCCGCTGGCAGAGCTCGGCGGGCATCCGATCGACCAGGACACCGGGGAGGTCATCGTTCCCGACTGGGTGCCGCGTCTCGAGGGCCACGACGGGCGCTGGTTCGTCACGGTCGGGCGGCTGTCTCCCGAGAAGAACCACGCGAGACTCATCAGGGCGTTCGCGGCGGTGCACGCCAGGCATCCGAACGTGCGCCTGCTCATCGTGGGAACCGGACCGCTCCGCGCACAGCTGCAGACGCAGATCGACGAGTTGAGGCTCGGAGACGACATCACCCTCACCGGGGCGTACCAGAATCCGTTCGCGATCATGGCGGCAGCCGATTGCTTCGTGCTCTCCAGCGTCTACGAGGGCCAGCCGATGGTACTTCTGGAGGCCGCGGTGTGCGAGCTACCAATCGTGTCGACGGCGTTCGCGTCGGTGCACGACGCGCTGCCGAACGACACGATCCACGCCGTCGAACAGAGCGATCTCGCGCTGCGAGACGGCATGCTCGCCTACCTCGACGGAGACGTCGAGCCGAGCACACTCGACGTCGAGGCGTACCAAGACGAGGTCACCACTGAGTTCACCGAACTGGTCACTGCGCCGCGCTGCGTCAGCATGTGATCGGCTGAACCGAGCACGTCATGCAGCCTGCAAGGCACCAGGGAGCGGCCGGATTGCGCCGCATCGGCGTCGCTGTCGGCATCCTCCACCCCCGCCGTGATACTTCTGAACCTGAACCACGCGTCGCCGAGGAGCCCCGGCACGCGCACGACGCGGTCAGAAGGGTGCAACCCATGTCGGCGGCCAGCCACGACGCAGATCTGCGCCCCTACCTGCTGCTCATCGAAGACGATCCGCGACTCGGACCGCTGATGGCCAAGGCGCTGCAGCCCTCCTTCGAGGTGGAACTCGTCGCCGATGGGCAAGAAGGGCTCGATCGCGCGATCAGCGGCGACCACGACGTCATGGTGATCGACCGTAGGCTGCCGCACCTCGACGGGCTGAGCATCGTGCAGAAGCTGCGTGGAGCCAGGGTGGTCACGCCCATCCTGCTGCTGACGGCGCTCGGCACGACCGCCGACAAGGTCGACGGCCTCGACGCCGGTGCGAACGACTATCTGGTCAAGCCGTTCGAGTACGACGAGCTCACGGCGAGGCTGCGCGCCCTGACCAGGCGGTTCGACCCGCAGGGCGTCGGCATCCCCGTCGGGGAGTGGACGTTCTATCCCGACGACGGATGCATCTACTCGCCGCACATCGGGCGCATCCTTCTGACGCCCCGCGAGAACGCCCTGCTGCGGCTCTTCGCCGAAAGCCCGGACCGCACCTTCAGCAGAGAGCAGATCCTGCGCACCGTCTTCAGCGCCGACGACCAGCCGGGTACCGTCGACACCTACGTGCACTACCTGCGACGCAAGACCGACAAAGACATCGTGCTCACCGTGCGCCGCAGGGGTTACCGCCTGGGACAACTGTGACAAGCCGGCGAGACCGTTCGCGCGGCACGGATGCCGACGCGATCGCCCACGCGT
>DASZMW010000217.1:0-3286 GCA_035551735.1 Humibacter sp.
CGGATCGCGAGGTCGAGCACGACGCGGATGCGTGCCGGAGCATCCAGCGGCTCTTCCGCGGGCCTCGCCATCGGGTCTCCTCTCACGTGACGTGTACGCCGATGGATGCGACCCTACGCGCCGGCTGATCGCGTGGCGTACCGTGGCCGATATGTCTGCCGAGCCGACGGCATCCGCCGCCCTCATCGCATCCTGGATCACGCCGAAGGCTCGCAAGGGCGTCGCCAGCGACATCGCCGGCCGAGGACTCTTCGCCACCGAGGACATCGCATCCGGCGAGGTGGTCGCCATCAAGGGCGGGCACATCGTCACCACCGACGAGTTGCACGCGCTGCCGGAGAAGCTGCAGAACTCGGACATCCAGATCGCGGATCACCTTCACCTCGTCGCGCTGACCGACGAGGAGTACGAGCCGGTGATGCTCTTCATCAACCACTCCTGTGCGCCGAACGTCGGGTTCGCCGGCAACGTCGTGCTCGTCACGATGAGCGACGTCGCTGCGGGCGAGGAGCTCACCACCGACTACGCGCTCTTCGACGACTACGACGGGTCGATGCAGTGCCACTGCGGCACGGATGCCTGCCGGCACGTCATCGACGGCCGCGACTGGATGCTTCCCGAGCTGCAGGAGCGTTACCGCGGGTGGTTCTCCACGTACCTGCAGCGGCGGATCGACGGGCCGCAGTAGTCCCAGGGCCTCGCCGGCCTTCAGCTGGTTCGTCCGCCGCGAGATCGTTTCGCCGCGAACGATCCGGGATTGCCCGTTCCGCCGACATCCTTGTTGCGCGGCTGCGATGTTCTCCTCTGTGTCGCACTGGGCTGTGCCGCTGTCGTTGGCACGGCTGCCGACGGCTGGGCGCGGCGGGACCCGGTCGTGCGGTCGAGTTCGGAGCGAAGTCGCTGTGCATGCGCGTCAGCGTTGTCGACCATGCGCGCAGCGAAGGCAGCATCCGCGCCCTTCAGCTCTGCCTCGCGAGCAGCCTGGTCGTAGGCATGAGCTATGCCATCCACAAGCTCGCCGGCGCGGGCGATCGCCCATTCCGGGTCGAGGCCCGCCCCTGACGCCTCAGCCTCGATATGGCGCCGGCTGATCTCCGCGGGGCGGTAGTGGCCGCCGAACGACATCGAGAGGCGAGCGCGACGATCGTTGAGATCGGGATAGGGGAGTGCCGACGCGACGTCGTATAGCGGGGCCAGCCTGGGTCCGCGACTTTGATCGTGCAGCAGTGCGTAGTTCTTGGAGTGGGCATCCGTGCCGAGCATCACCCAGTTGAACAGTGCGGCCTCGAAGAACCTCTGGACGCTCGACTCGACGTCCCTGCCTCTGGTCGCGCGCAGAACATCCGCAATCTCTCGGATGCCAGGGCCGCCCTCGTTCTGATACTTATTCGCAGGATGCCTGCCTGTTGCCTGCGCCAGGTCCTCCTGATGCACTCGGGCAATGACGTTGCGGGGCCCGACAGTGCGATCGAATCGCTCACTCGCGATCGCTATTTGATCCTCGAATGCGACGATCTGCGTCGTCGCTGCGTCGATCCCGAGCAGGGAAGCCGCCCTGAGTGACAGATGTTCGTTGAGGGCGCTGAGATCGAGGCCGCGGATGCCCGGCTTGACGATGTGCGTGGACGCCGCCCTGCCAGACGGCACCGCCCATCCCGTTTCCGTCTTCGACAGCGCGAACTTCGGCTGCGCACCGGCAAGGGAGAATCTGCCGCGCGTATACCCGGGGATGAGCCACGCATCCGGATCGACACGAAGCTCGCGGAGATGCGCAGCGATCTCTGCATCGGTGATGGGCTCGCGTCGTGACGGACCTTCGAGCCTTGGTTCGTCGCGCGAGGTGAGCTGAATCGCACCTGCGGCATCGAGACCCACATGCTCGAGGAGCGCCATCGGATTGCGAGCGCTGACGCCGAAGCGCGAACCCCATCGCTCGAGCACCGCCGTGTTGTCGGGCAGGAGATTCCAGAGAAAGTTCACCGGTGCGCTGCCCGTGTGGTCCCGTCGCGACTTGGGCATCGACTGTGAGAGCTCGGCTCGCTGTGCCACGGCGCGCCAGGCATCATCGAACCGGAAGGTGATGCCACTGCCGGTCTGGGTGAACCATCCGATGCGCGTGCCGCCCAGGTAGGCGGTGAGTCGATCCGTCAAGACGGGCTCACGCCAATGTCGAGTTCGAGCACCTCGGCCAGGCGCAGCAGATGGTCGAGGGTCGCAGTGTCGGCGTTGCCGTTTTCGAACCGCACAATCCACTGCCGGCTCATGCCGACGGCATCCGCGAGCTCGCTCTGCGTCATGCCGCGATCGAGTCGGCGATCGCGGATGATATTGCCGATGTCTGTGGGCGTGACCACGAGCATGTGAGTACCTGTCCGTCAGAACTGACATGAGGAGAATGTCCGTCAAGTCTGACATTGACACGGATGTCCGTCAAGTCTGACATGGGCGCGCCTGCGCGGCCCCTCACGCGTGGTCTTGCCACGGATATGTCTTGCAGATGTGCGCCTACCGCCCGACGTTTCGCTGGAGATACGCGATCGTCCGCTCGGTGTTGAACCCGAGCGAGCTCATCGCCCCGAGATACTCATTGGTGAGCGCCGCTGCCCGCCGGTGCGTTTCGTTCCCGGCGAGATCTTCGGCGACCGTCGTGCCGTTTCGGCCCTTGGTGTGCAGGTATCCGGATGCCTCGAGTTCCTTGTACACACGGGCGACGGTGTTCGGCGCCAGGTCGAGCTCCGCGGCGAGCTGCCTGACAGACGGCAGCTTGTCGCCCGGTGCGAGTTCACCGGTGGTGATCTGAGCAATGAACTGGTCACGCAGTTGCTCGTAAAGGGGAACCGGCAGTGCTGGGTCGATGGTCAGCATGATCGCCAGCATGCCACGTGCCTGGGCGGTGTCGCAGAGGAGCACGTCGCCGAGCGGACCACCCTGGGCCAAGATCGAATCATGCAGGTGCCAACGGTCGAAGTCGTCGCCGCCGTCATCACACGCGGTGACCGCCTGCTCGCCTGCCGCCGCAATGCGGACCGCGAGGCGGGCGGGCTGTGGGAGTTCCCGGGCGGCAAGGTTGAGGCGGGGGAGTCGGCGGCGGATGCTCTCGCGCGCGAGATCCGCGAGGAGCTCGGCGTGGGCATCCGTGTCGGTGCTTTACTGCATCGCGGGGTCACGCCGATGAACGGGCGACTCGTCGACCTCGCCTGCTACTGGGCGACGCTGACGGATGCCGCGCCCTCCTCGAGCACGGATCATGACGACATCCGCTGGTTCGGTCGCGACGAACTGCACG
>DASZMW010000218.1:0-19139 GCA_035551735.1 Humibacter sp.
TCCCCGGTCAGGCCCGGGCTGCGACCCGCTGCTCCGCGAGCCACTCGTCGAACGTCTGCGTGCCGAGCCGGGCATCCGGACCGGGAAGGATGCTTCCATCCCGCATGCCGCGGCCCATTGCGCCCGGCATAGGAAAGTCGACCACGAGCCGTCGCAACCCGCGCGCCGCCAGGTAGGCGCGGATCATGCTCGTCATCTTCTCTTCGCGCGGTCCGGCGAGGTCCTTGTCGAGACCTCGTGGCTCGCCGAGCGCGATCTCGGCGAGCGCATCACCCACCTCGGCCGCCGCGATCGGCTGAGTGCGGGCGATGGGTGCGAGCTGCAGCGGACCGAACGCAGCGGACGTGGCCATCTGCGCGGCGAACTCGTGGAACTGCGTTGCACGCAGAATGCTCCAGCCGCCCGGTTGCGCCATGACAAGGCGCTCCTGCGCGACCTTGCCCGCGTAGTACCCGCTGTCGGCCTTCGCCGCGCCCACGATCGAGAGAGCGACGTGATGCGGCACACCCGCGAGCTTCTCTGCGCTGAGCAGGTTGCGCGTCACGGTCTCGAAGAACTCGATGGAGGTCTTCGCCGACTGGGAGCTGGTGGACGTCACGTCGATCACGGCGTCCACGCCCCGGATCGCCTCATCGATCCCGGTGCCCGAGACCAGGTCGACGCCGGATGCGCGGGACAGCGAGACGGCCTCGTGCCCGCCCGCGTTCAGCGAGGCGACGACGTGCTTTCCGACGGTTCCCGTACCGCCCGCCACTGCGATTCTCATGGACTCTCCCGTTCTGCGGTGAGCCCTAGGTGCTCAGCGCTGGTGATGGTGCGCTCCTACTCGTATCGACTGGGTAGCGTCTCGTTTTGTGACGTCGCAGGCTCATCGACGTCGGGCCGGCGCCCCGAACCCGTCGGCGATACGGCGGATCTCGGCGGCATCCAGCTCGAACACGAGCTCTCCGTCGCGCGGGCTCGGCGCCGTCACGATCGACACCCTCGGCGAACCGGATGCCGGCACATCGACGATCGCGAACCCCGCGCCGATCGTGGCGCGCTCCACGCCCGCCGGCGCCGTGACATCGGACGTGTTGGTCACACCGGGGGCGACGACGATGGGGATGCCCCGTTCGAGCGCGACGAGCGGGTGGTGGTAGTGACCGCTCAGCACGAGCCGCACATCGCTTCCCTCGAGCACGTTCAGCAGCGCGTGCGGATCGTCGAGCTCGAGCAGGTGCAGCAGCGGCGTGACGGCGGGCGTCGGCGGATGGTGCAGCACCACGGTCGTGCCGAGCTCCGCAGGCTCGGAGAGCACGCCGGAGAGCCATGCCAGCTGCTCTGCCGAGATCGAGCCGTATGCGGCTCCGGGCACCGACGAATCGAGCACCACGATGCGGTGCCCGCCGAGCTCGATCACACGGCGACGGTCGCCGAGCACTTCGGTGAAGGCATCCGGCAGGTCGTGGTTGCCCATCGCGTAGACCACGTGGGCGCGTCGCGCAGTCGCCCACGGTTCGACCAGGTCGCGCAGGCGACGGTAGGCATTGGGCGTGCCGTCTTCGCTGAGGTCCCCCGACAGCACGACGATGTCGATGCCCTCGGTCTCTGACGCCCGCGCGAGCACGCGCTCCAGCGCCGCGGTGGTGTCGACGATGCCGTAGTGCAACGAGTCGTCGCCGAACAGGTGGGTGTCGCTGATGTGGAGCAGACGCAAGCGCCCGCTCGATTCGTGGGATGCCGTCACGCGGCCACCCTATCGAGGGCCACGGTCATCGTGTGGCGGCACCGCGGGCATGATCCGGTGGTCGAGTAGCGCGCCGGAGGCACGCGCATCGAGACCCGCACGCGTTTGTATGCCGTGGCCCAGCACGAGTCGGCTCACCCGCCCTACGGACCGAGCAGGGCCTTGAACGCGATACGGGGCCCGGCGAGGCCCCCACCGTCCACGGGCAGGGTGACGCCGGTGATCCAGGATGCCTCGTCCGACGCGAGGAAGGCGATCGCGGCGGCGATGTCAGCGGGCTCGCCGACGCGACCGAGCGGGTAGAGCGCGGTGAGGGCATCCGGACTGTCCTGCGTGTCCCAGATGCGGGTACGCACCGTGCCGGGTGCGACCACGTTCACGCGCACGCCCAGCGGCCCGAGCGACACGGCCAGGTTCTTGGCGACGAGCGTCAGGCCGGACTTCGCCGCGGCGTACGCCGGCTCGCCCCACGCTGCGATTCCGTTCACAGACCCGACCATCACGATGGCGCCCCTGCTCTCGATGAGCGCCGCGCGGCAGGCACGGATGAGACGCACCGGCCCGTGCAGGTTGAGGCTGACGATCTCGTTCCAGTACTCCTCGTCGAGTTCGTCGTGGGTGCCGTGGTCGCCGCCGGCGACGCTCGCCAGCACGTCGATGCGGCCGAAGCGTTCGAGGGCGGCGGCGACGGCCGCGTCCACGGATGCCGCGTCGAGTATGTCGCACGCGAACACCGCAGCCCGGGAGTCGGATGCCTCCACACCGTCCCCGCGCCCGGCCAGCCTTTGCACGGCGGTGTCGGGTTCTCGGTCGAGCACGGCGACCCGCGCGCCCTCGTCGAGCATCCGCTCCACCGTCGCCCAGCCGATCCCGTTGGCGCCGCCGCTGATGACGGCCACCCTGTCGTCGAACCTCATGCGCACACGCTAGCGCGACGTCCCCGGTGGTCGAGTAGCGCGCCGGAGGCACGCGTATCGAGACCCGCAGGCGTTTGTATGCCGTGGCGAGGGTCTCGATACGCGTCGCTTCGCGGCGCTACTCGACCAACGGGGACGACCTCACCCGATCAGGCTGGGCTGCAGGTCTCGCAGGGTGCGGCGGTGCGTCATCCGCACGACTCCGACCGCCGTCAAGGCCAGGGCGATCACCAGCCAGATGGCCAGGAACCCCACGTCGCCCCATGCCAGCGACGAGCTTCCGCCGTACATCGTCTGTCGTATGCCGTCGACGGCATACGACATCGGCAGGGCGTGGTGCAGCACGGCGAGCGGTGCAGGCAGGGTCTGCCAGGGGAACGTGCCTCCGGCCGTGACGAGTTGCAGCACCATGAGCACCAGCCCGAGGAACTGTCCGACGCTGCCCAGCCACACGTTCAGCGCCAAGATGATCGACGCGAACGTGACGGATGCCAGCACCATGATTCCAAGCGTGCCCATCGGGTTGCTCACGCCGAAGTGCAGAGCGCCGGCGACGATCGCATAGAGACCGATCATCTGCACGACACCCAGCAGGGCAGGGGTCAGCCATCCGGCGAAGGTCACGCGGAACGGCGATCGCAGTGCCGTGATGGCGCGGCGCGACACCGGCTTCACGATGAGGAACAGCGCGTAGATGCCGATCCACGCCGACAGCGCGATGAAGAAGGGTGCGAGTCCCGCGCCATAGGTTCCGGCGCTGGTGAGCTTGGAGTTGTCGAGCTTCACCGGGTCGGCGATGGTCTTCGCCTGTTTGGCGCGCAGGTCGGCCGTGGTGGCTGGAATCTGCTTTACGCCGTCCGCGAGCCCGTCCTTGAGCTTCGAGGTGCCGTCGGCCAGCGTGCCGAGGCCGTCGCGCAGTGACGCGGCACCGGTGGCTGCCTGCGCAGATCCGTCGGCGAGTTGCGACGCCCCGGTCGCCGCCTGCTGGATGCCGCTGGTCAGCGCCGGTGCGGATGCCGCCAACTGCGACGCCCCAGCCGCCACCTGAGCCGAGCCGCTCGACAGCTGATCGACCTGACCGACCGCGCTCTGCACCTGAGAGTTGCCGTCGGTCACCTTCGTGCCGAGCGTGTCGAGCTGGGCGAGGATCTGGTTCTGCGTCGCCGGATCGACACCCTGCGCGTTCATGTAGTCGATGATCTGTGCGCGAACGGTCGGCACGGCATCCGCCGCTTGCTGCGCCAGTGACCCCGCTTGATCGGCGACGCCGGCCAGCTGCTTGTTGCCGTCGGCGACCTGCTGGGCGCCTGATGCGAGCTGCGCGCTCTGCGACGGGAGCGACGCCGTCTGCGACGCGAGGGTGTTCAGCCCGTCGCGCAGAGTCGCCGATCCGCTCGCCAACTGCGAGGTGCCGTCGGCGAGAGTCGAAGCGCCGGTCTGCGCGGTCTTGGTTCCGTCGAGCAGCTGCCCCGCGGCATCCGTCGCCGTCGACAGACTCGAGCGGATGTCTGACAAGGCCAGCAGGAACCGGCTCGCCGCCTCCTGATTTACCTCCTGCACGATCGACGTGCGGATGGTCTCGGCCGCCTGCTGTCCGATCGTCGACGCCAGATAGCTGTTCGTGTCGTTGGTCGTCAGGGTGACGGTCGCGCGCTGCGGGGCATCCGTCGACGCACTCGCAAGCTGCTGGGAGAAGTCGCCCGGGAACGTGATGGCGAAGTCGTAGCGCTGGTTGTCGAGTCCCTTGCTCGCCGTCGACGCTGAAACGATGTGCCAGTCGAACGTGCCGTCTTTCACGAGCTTGTCGGCGACCTTCTCGCCGTAATTCACTGCCTTGTCGTTCGAGGTCGTGCCGCTGTCTGCCACGACGATCGCCGCGGGGATCTGGTCGAGCTTGCCGTATGGGTTCTGGTTCGCCCAGAGGTAGAGCGCGCCGTAGATGATCGGAACGCACATCAGAGCGAGCAGCGCGATCGTGGCCATGCGGCTGGCGGTGAGGCGGCGCAGTTCGGCCGCGATCATCTGGGGGACTTTCATTCGTCGCTCGATTCGGCTGTATCGCTCGAGTCGGCGCGTGTCGCGTCGGGCTCGGGAGGAGTGAGGCCCGTGTCGCCGGGATCGCCGGCATCCGGATGCTGTGCGCGGATCACCGGCACCGGCCGGGTGATCACGTCGGGGAGGTCGAGGAAGGAGACGTCCGAGTCGTCGCGGCCGGGATCGTCGTCGGGTGCCGGAGCTTCCCATGGCGTCGCGAGGCGTTCGACGAGCGAGCTTGCCGCGATGGCCGCGGCGGACGCGTCGCCCGCGATGACGAGCACCGCATAGCCGCGGGATGCGACGTCGAGGGCGATGCGCCACCAGACATTCGGGTCGCCGCCGTGCCGGTCGGGTGCGGTGATGACGACGCCGCGCACGCCGTCGCGCAGCAGGGCGAGCTCGACGAGCAGGCGGATGCGTACGGTCGGTGAGACCTGTCCGATCGCGTCGCGCGCGTGAGAGTCGAAACCGAGGGATGCGAGCATCCGCTTCGTCGCTCCTGGGCCCGACGGCTTTCCGGCGAACATCAACTCTTCGGAGGTGACGCCCGCGACCGTGACGTTCGGTGCCGGATCACAGACATCCGGAGCGTCCACGAGGGCGATGGAGCGGCGGATGACGGCGGAGTCCTCTTTACCGTCGATCGTGACGGCGCCCGTTCCGGGCTTCATGCGGCCGGAGGCGATGAGCCCGAGCACGCTCGGCCGCTGCTCGGTCTCAGCGCGGGCGAGAACCGCCTCGCCCGTGCCGTATGCGAGCGAAACGGAGTCGAGAGCCGGCAGCTTGGACACGCCGCTCAGAGTGATTCTCATCGCGTCGGCTCCCCGGTCGTCGTGTCGTGTGCCGCTCCAGCGTCGGCCCGTCCAGCGTCGGTGCCTCCATCGTCGTTGACGGATGCCGTCCCCGACGCGGAGACCACGCGGTACGCCAACTCCGGCGTGCCGGCCACCAGGTCGTCCGCCTCCCGCCAGCCGAGCCCCGCGACGCTCAGCGCCGCGACCATCACCAGCGTGTGTCCGGCTCGGTCGTCGAGTCCCTCGTGCGTGGCCTCGGCGAGCACGTCGAGCGCGACGCCCTCGATCAGCCGGGCGAGCCGGTCGGGAGCGATGTCTCGGCGCAGCACGCCGTCGTGCACTCCGCGCCGCACCGTCGCCCGCAGCTTTGCCCGCGCGGGTTCGAGTGCTTCCGCGACGAGCCGCATGTGCGGGCCGCGCACCGCGAACTCCGCCGTCACGCTCGCGTGCTGCACCTGAAGCCACAGAGTCGCGCCGTAGAGGGCGATCTCGATGCGGGCATCCGCGTGCTCGATCGTCAGAATGGATGCCCCGATGCGCGCCGCCCCCTGCGTGAGCACCTCGCGCACGAGGTCATCGCGGGTGGCGAAGTGTCCGTAGACCGCGCGGCGGGTGAGCCCCGCCTCCGCGGCGATCGTCTCGAGTGAGCCGTCGATGTCGCGGTTCAATACGCTGATCGCGGCCTCGACGAGCGCCGCCCTGTTCTCGGCGGCATCCCTGCGAGGGGCGCGGGCGCGCGTCGGCGCCGGCGTCTCGGTCGGCGTCTCGATGATCGTTGGCATGAGATCATCATACTAAGTTGCACACGAGTGTGCACAATCGGACATCGCGATCGTCCTGTTCCTCGTGCGGGCGTCGGGTCGGGTGCTGCATCCCGACCCACCCCGATGCCCGTTCAGGTCAGCTCGTCGGCAGTCGCCCGGCGATCGCGACGAGCTCGGCAGCGGCGGGGTGCAGCGCCGCGGCATCCGTCCAGACCGCGTGGATCGTGCGGACCAGCTCGAGGTCGGCCGTTGGCACGACTACGAGCTCTCCACTGCTCACTGAGGATGCGACGGCGAGCTCGCTCAGCACAGCCGCTCCGGCGCCGCTCGCCACCGCGACCCGCACGGCCGCGTTGCTCGCCAGCTCAAGGGAAGGGGTGGCGCGGGAACGCCCGTGAAGCGCGTCGTCGAGGGTGATGCGCGTGCCGGAGCCCGCCTCGCGCACCACCAACGGCGTGGCAGCGAGTTCGTCGGGTTCGATCGGGGCACGCCGCGTCGCCCATGGATGGTCGGGCGCCACGACCACGACGAGGCGGTCGTTGGCAACCGCCCTGCGCCTCAACGCACGCGGCACTCTGGGAGTCTCCACGAATCCCACGTCGACGCGGCCCGCCTGCACGAGCTCGAAGACCTCCGACGAGTTCTCAACGACCAGGCCGACGTCGAGCGTAGGTCGTTCGCGTCGCAGCCGGGTGAGCCATCGCGGAATGAGATGCTCCGCAACCGTGAGACTGGCGGCGACGGTGAGGTGGGAGTTCTGCTCGCGGCGCAGGGCATCGACCCCGGTGCGAAGGCGGCCGGCGGCATCCAGAACGGCGATGGCCCAGTCGACGACGACATCGCCGTCGGACGTGAGCCGGGATCCGCGCGGCGACCGCTCGATGAGGCGCACGCCGAGGTTCTTCTCCCATGCGGCGATGGCCCTGGATGCGTTCGGTTGCGCCATGCCGACCGCCCGCGCCCCCGCGCTCAGGCTCCCGTGCTCCGAAACCGCGACGAGCAGCTCGAGCACCGCGAGATCCGGCCAGCGATCGGCACGGCGGACGTCATCAGTGGGTGAGGCGGGTGACGAGGGTGAGGGGGGCGACGCGGGCCGGGACGGCGGGGAGGGTGAGGCAGGCGACGCGGGCAAGCCGGGCATATCAGAATGATATGTCGTCATGCGCAACGGGTGTCTACTGCATCGAGACGCGCTCGATGAGCCTTGAGTGATGACCAGTACCTCGCCTGTGCCCGTGTCGACTCCCGACGACACCGGCGGCCCTCTGTCGTCCGAGCCCGTCGCGGGACGCGGTCCGTCTCGTTGGTCGCCGTCCGCTAGTCGAATGCCCGTTGGTCGGATGCCCGCCGCCCGCCCGCCCGTACGCGCGATGCCCGCACGCTTCTGGCGCGGAACCCTCCGGGTGGCGCCGGGCCTCGCACTGTGTGCGGTGGCGGTCGGGATCGCGCTGGTCGTGGCATCCGTCGTCCCAGTTCTGAGCGCGACGCTCATGGCGATCATTCTCGGCGTGCTCGTGCGCAACACGCTGCCCGTGCCGTCGGTGCTGGAGGCGGGGCTCGCGTTCGCGGCGAAGAAGCTGCTGCGGCTTGGCATCGTGCTGCTCGGGTTGCAGTTGGTGCTTGGCGACATCCTCGGTCTCGGGTGGGGAGTCATCCTCCTGGTCGTCGCGGTCGTCGGCATAGGATTCGGCGGCACCCTGCTCATCGGCAAGTGGCTCGGCGTTCCGTACACGCAGCGCATCCTGATCGCGGGCGGCTTCTCCATCTGCGGCGCGGCGGCGGTGGCCGCGGTCGACGGCGTGATCCAGACGGACAAGGACGAAGAAGTGGTCACCGCCGTCGCTCTCGTCGTGGTGTTCGGCACGCTGATGATCCCATTCATTCCGTTCGTCAGTTCGCTCCTCGGCTTCTCGACCGCGCAGGCGGGGCTGTGGGCGGGTGCATCGACACATGAGGTCGCACAGGTCGTTGCGGCCGGCGGCATCATCGGCGGCGGCGGGCTCGCCGTTGCCGTCGTGGTCAAGCTCGCGCGGGTGCTGCTCCTCGCGCCCGTGATGGCGGTGGTCGGGGTCGCGCACCGTCGCCGGGTCGGGACCGATGCCACAGGCAAGCGCCCGGCTATCATCCCTCTCTTCGTGCTCGCCTTCGTCGTGATGGTCGTGTTGCGGTCGGTGGGGGTCGTGCCCGAGCCCGTGCTCGACGTCGCGAAGACGGCGCAGGGTGCGCTGCTGGCGGCTGCGATGTTCGCGCTGGGTGCGGGGGTGAACATCCGCAAGCTGGTGAAGGTGGGCGGGCGTCCGTTGCTCCTGGCGCTGTTGGCCACGCTGCTCGTGGCGACGATCGGGTTCGTGGGCGCGCTGCTCCTCGGATGAGGTGCCGCCTCGGCGGGTGAGCCGGGTCGGTCACGCGAAGCGACGCGTGTGGAAACCCGACAAGTCACGGTTCAGGGGTCTGTGCGCTTGCCTCCAGATGCGCCTCAGTGCGCTGACTACCATGGCGGTATGACCGCCGACAGCCTGCTCCCCGAGCCGGAGCATCAGCCAGAAACCCGCCTCGACGCCGAGCGGAACGTGGTCATCGAACTCCTCGATGCCGGAGGAGAGACCGCGGTTCTGAAGCTCGTCGTCGCTCGGTATCCGCGCTCCAGCCTCGCGTGGGCGAAACTCTCCGACGCGACCTTCGACCCGGATTCGCCGCTCGAGTCCTACGCCTACGCTCGCGTCGGCTACCACCGCGGACTCGACGCACTGCGCGCCGCCGGCTGGAAGGGCAGCGGCGCCATCCCGTGGTCACACGAGCCGAACCGCGGCGTCCTTCGTTCGCTCTACGCACTGCGCAGGGCAGCGGATGCCATCGGCGAGGCCGACGAGGTCACTCGCCTCACCGAGTTCCTCACCGTCGCGGACCCCACCGCAGCGGCCGAGATCGAGGCTTCGCGTACGGCGCCGATCCCGGTGCACAACCCGACACCGCCGACCGAGTCGATCGTCATCCGCGGCGAGGACTGAGGGCGCGAGGGCGAGAGCGCGAGGGCGGTGCGGCTCGTGGCGTGGCAACTTAGCCGGAGTCGCTTGAGCCCTTCGCCTTACCGGTCTTCAGGTCCTGCTTGACGGCGTGCTCGACGAGCACCGGGATGTAGTCGCGCAGCTTCGCCTGCTGCAGGTGCTCGTACTCGGCTTTCACCAGCTCGCGGATATAGCTCTGATCGAGCTCAGGATGCTTCGCGATGAGACGCTCGGCGACGCCGCCGACGGCCTGTTGCTCGGCTTCGTGCTTGTCTCTCGCCTCTGGCATGCGCACAGTCTTCGCGATGCGCCTCGTCACGTCAATGCGTTCGCATCGTCGAGAGTCTCGCGGGGCACGAGCATCCGTGCGGGATGTTCGCGCCCAACCGCTCCGAGCCGTACTGGTGTCGGTGTCGGTCGCGGTGTCGGCGTCTGTGTCTCGTAGACGGCGATGGCAGGCGAGGAGGCGCCCGGACCGATGCTGATGAGCGACGTTCACGAGGGAAGGGAGGGTCGAACATGATTCCGAATATAGATCATCTGTGGCCGCCGGCAAGTGGCTGCCGGAGATCTGTGGATGAACGGAAAGTTGTCCACAGATCGAAGATAAGTTCTAGATTGCGTCGATCATGTCCGGTAGAGTCGAAGCATGACGTTTCTCCTGGACGCGGTGCAGTCGGCGCTTGATGCGCTGCGTGCCGCGTCGGGTGATCGTGATGCCGTTGGGCTGGCGCCCGCCGAATTGGTTGCGGTCAACAAAGCGTTGGGCGTGCTGCGGCGCTCGGTGGATGCGGCGACGCTGCCGGTGGCGACGGAGATCGCCCGGCAGTCGCGACCCGAGCTGGGCAGGGACTCGCTCGCGAAACAACAGGGGTTCAGCACTGCAGGCAGGATGATCTCGACCACGACGGGCACGAGCGTCGGAGAGGCGCTTCGTCTCGTGGCGGTCGGCGAGGCGACCGCGCCCCGCATGCTGTTGAGCGGTGAAGCGGCGCCGGCGAAGTACCCGCACGTAGCGAAGGCCGTTGGCGACGGTGCGATCGGCACGCTGGCGGCATCGGCGATCATCGGGATGCTGGATCGGGTGGCCTTGCGCGCCGATCGTGACGCTGTGGAGGCGATGGAAGTCCAGCTTGTGCAGTCGGCACCAGGGCTGAGTGCGGAGCAGTTGCGCGTGCTGATTGCCCGCGGTGAAGCGCTGCTGGACCCTGACGGCGTGCAGCCGAGGGAGGAAGAGCTGCGTGCTCAGCGAGGGTTGACGATCCGACAAGAGGCGTCGGGTGCGATCGCGCTGATCGGCCGCTTCGATCCGGCCACCAGCGCTCCGATCGTGGCAGCAGTGGAAGGAATGGTCACCGGGATGCTGCGTCGCCGTGATGACGGCACCAGTGTGGCCGAGACGGACGAACGCACCATCACACAGATGCGTGCTGATGCGTTGAGTGAGCTGTGCCGACACGGTGTGGGCTGTCAGGGCGTGCCGACGGCACCGTCTACGACGATCGTGGTCCGGATGAACCTGACCGATCTTCAAGACGGTGTCGGGGTCGGTGCTATCGACGGCATCGCACAACCGGTATCCGCCGCAACGGTGCGGCAGATGGCCGTGGATGCCCGCATCATCCCGTGCGTGTTGAGCGGTGACAGCGAAATCCTCGATTGGGGACGCGGGAAGCGCATCTTCACCCCAGCACAGAAACTCGCTCTGGCGGAACGCGACGGTGGATGCGCGTTCTGTGGTCTCCCGCCAGGCATGACTGCTGCGCATCACCTCAGATGGTGGGCCCGTGACACCGGGCCCACCGAAATCAGCAACGGCATCCTGCTGTGTACCAACTGCCATCACCGCATCCACGATGACGGCTGGGAGATCCGGATCGACAATCCCAGCCCCGAAACACTCACCAGACGACGCAAAAGAGACGGCACCGGGCTGTACACCAAGGCGCGAACCTGGTTCATACCACCCGCCTGGATCGACTCATCCCGCACTCCCCGCCTCGGCGGCCGCGCCCGCTACGACCTCACCGCATGATGCTCACGCTGACGCGCCGGGCCGCCGCATCTCTCGCCGAGCCGCCGCATCCCACGTTGCCTTCGCCCGCACGACCGGCTGCCGTCGCCCGAAACGGAGCAGCCTTGCCCGGTAGCGTGACTGGGATGGCGACGGATTGGGCAGGAATGGCATCGGCCTACGACGCATCGTTTGCGAGGCTGTGCAAAGGGACGATTCCACTCATCGTCGAGGCGGCAGAAGGCGCACCGAGAGGCAGAGCGGAAGGTGCACCGACAGGCAGAGCGGAAGGTGCACCGAGAGGCAGAAGGGTCCCCGGCGGCAAAGGTGTAGCGACTCGCGACGGCGGAACCGGAGGGGCCCGGGCATCCGACACCGAGGCCGCGACGGCTCTCGACGTCGGAACGGGGACCGGAACCGTCGCCGCGGCACTCGGCGCTGCGGGATTCGCTGCCATCGGCGTCGATGCCGACGGTGGCATGGTCGACTTCGCGTCGAAAGCACATCCCGAACTGACGTTTCTGTCAGGGGCACTTCCCGTCCTTCCGTTCCAGGACGGCGAGTTCGATGTCGTGGTCGCGAACTTCGTCGTGAACCACACGCTCAGACCGCGTTCGGCGGTACAGGAACTGGCGCGAGTCGCGAAGGGTGGCGGCCTGGTGATCGCCACGATCTGGCCGTCAGCACCGGTCAGCCCGCTGAATCAGTTGTGGATCGACGTGATGCGCGATTCGCGAGCGCTCCCGCTGACGGGCACGCGGCTGCCGCTGGAGGACGACTTCGAACGCAGCGTGAGCGGATTCGGCGAGTTGTTCTCGCACGCGGGGCTCGCGGACGTCCGGGCCGAAGAGATCTCGTGGGACTTCGTCATCAGCCCCGCGGATCTCTGGGTCGCAGTCGAAGCAGGCATCGCGACCATCGGTGCGACCTACAGACACCAGAGCGAGGCCGGCCGACAAGCGATGCGGGCGGCCTACGAGGACCTCACGAGGGGAGGTGAGCTCACGCTTCCGTCGACCGCACTTATCGCCGTCGCCCGCGCTGTGTGAGATGGCCGGCTTCGATAGGGCCAGCATCGACTGCGCCGGCTTTGACAATGCCGGCTTCAACTGCGCTGGCATGGACTGCGCCGGTAGTGCACTAAGAACGACTGCCGTTGGCACTCCGATAGAATCAGGTGGACATGTTGCCCCCGACCGGCGCAGTCCGGAGGGGAACGGAAATGCCCGCAAGTGTCATCGTCGGTGCCCAGTGGGGCGACGAAGGTAAAGGCAAGGCCACTGACCTCTTGGGCGGTCGCATCGACTATGTCGTGAAGTTCAACGGCGGCAACAATGCGGGCCACACCGTGGTCGTCGGCGACGAGAAGTACGCGCTGCACCTGCTGCCGTCGGGCATCCTGACCGAGGGCGTCACGCCGGTGATCGGCAACGGCGTGGTCGTCGATCTCGAGGTGCTGTTCGAAGAGCTCGATGGGCTCGTCGCCCGTGGCGTCGACGTGTCGCGGCTTCTCGTCTCATCGAACGCGCACATCATCACGCAGTACCACCGCACGATGGACAAGGTGACCGAGCGCTTCCTCGGCAAGCGTCAGATCGGTACGACCGGCCGCGGCATCGGACCGACGTACGCCGACAAGATCAACCGGGTGGGCATCCGCATTCAGGATCTGTTCGACGAGGGCATCCTGCGCCAGAAAGTGGAGGGCGCTCTCGACCAGAAGAACCACCTGCTCGTCAAGGTCTACAACCGCCGCGCCATCACCGTCGACGAGATCGTCGACGACCTGCTCTCGTACGCCGAGCGGGTACGTCCGATGGTCGCCGACACGTCGCTGCTGCTCAACAACGCGCTCGACGAAGGCAAACAGGTGCTGTTCGAAGCCGGGCAGGCGACGATGCTGGATGTCGACCACGGCACCTACCCGTTCGTCACGTCCTCCTCGTCGACGGCCGGTGGCGCCGCGACGGGTTCAGGCGTGGGGCCGAACCGCATCGACCGTGTCATCGCGATCATCAAGGCCTACACGACGCGTGTCGGCGCCGGCCCGTTCCCAACCGAGTTGGACGACGAGCAGGGCGAGTGGTTGCGGCAGCGCGGCGCCGAGTTCGGCACGACCACCGGACGCCCACGCCGCACAGGCTGGTACGACGCTCCGATCGCTCGTTACGCGACCCGCGTGAACGGCGTCACCGATTTCGTGCTCACCAAGCTCGACACTCTCACCGGACTCGAGCGCATTCCGGTCTGCGTCGCCTACGACGTCGACGGGGTGCGATTCGACGAGGTGCCGTCGTCTCAGTCGGACTTCCACCACGCGGTGCCGATCTACGAGGAGTTTCCTGGGTGGAGCGAAGACATCCAGGGCGCACGCTCGTTCGAGGACCTGCCGGTCAACGCGCAGGAGTACGTGCTGGCGCTCGAGCGGATGTCCGGAGCCCGGTTCTCGGCGATCGGCGTCGGCCCCGCGCGCGATGCGATCGTCGTGCGCCACGACCTACTGCCGGAGGCGGACTAGTTCTCGCTGCTGCCGGGGCGGGCTAGCCGTCAGCCGCCCACATACCGCGACGACGGCCGGATGATCTTCGGGTCGCGCGCCTGCTCCAACACGTGAGCACTCCAGCCGACGACGCGTGCCATGGCGAACGTCGGAGTGAACATCTCACGCGGAATCCCACACTGCTCGAGCACCACGGCGGCGTAGAACTCGACGTTCGTGTGCAGGTCGCGTCCCGGCTTGTACTCGTTCAGCAGCCGCTCCGCGGTCTGCTCGTATTCGACAGCGAGATCTACCCTCGGCCCACCGAAGTCGAGCGCCACCTGCTTCAGCAGGCGCGAGCGCGGGTCGACGGTGCGGTAGACCGCGTGACCGAAGCCCATCAGCCGTCGACCGGCAGACAGCTCGCCTCGGATGAACCGCTCGATGCCATCGCTTTCGCGTTCCGGTGATTCGGTGTCGACGAATTCCGGCGAATCGGTGTCGGCAGCATCCGACGAGCCGGCGACAACGGCATCCAGCGCGTCCAGAGCACGGCTCGGCGCACCTCCGTGCAACGGACCGGACAATGCGCCGAGCCCGCCGGCGATGCAGGACTCGATATCGGCCCCCGTCGACGCGATCACTCTGGCAGTGAAGGTCGACGCGTTGAAGCCGTGGTCGAGCGTCGCGATCAGGTAGGCGCTGAGCGCACGCACGGTGCGGGCATCCGGCTCACGACCCGTCACCTGGAACAGGTAGTTCCCGACCACGCCGAGATCTGGACGGGGTGGCCCGACGGTGGGCTCGAGTCCGATGCTCGCACGATGGAACGCCGCCAGGATGCCCGGCGCGGCCGCAGCCACCGCGAGGGCCTCCTCGACGCGCTCGTCCTCACTCAGGTCGTAGATCGGCCGGGCTCCCCGCGCCGCGGCCAGCACCGGCAGCGTCGCCTGCAGCCCGCGGAGGGGGTCGAGGGTGCGGCCGGCCGCGGGCGCGGCAGCACCCTCGACGAACTCCCGCACCGACGGCGGCAGGTCCCGCAGGGACGCGACGCGCGCTCGGAAGAGGCCGCCGGCATCCGCGTCGGGCAGGGTGCCGAGCACGAGGAGGTGCCAGGCGTCCTCGAAGTGTCCGGCACGGGCGAGCTCGATCGCATCGTGACCTCGGTAGTGGTATCGGCCTTCGGTGCCGAGCACGTCGCCGATCGACGTCGTTGCCACGACGACGCCCTTCAAGCCGGAGGGTGCTTCGACGAGTGGACTGATGATGGTCATGATCACAGCGTGAGACTTGATCACCAGTTCGTCAATGTTGATCAAATCAATATGATGGGGACATGGATGCCGCGCTTCCCCGCCTCACGGCCGCCCAGGCCGCCGCTCGACTCGGTGTGAAACAGCAGACCCTCTACGCCTATGTCTCTCGCGGACTGCTCGAACGTCAGCGGGATGCCAACGGCTCCAGCTTCGACCCGCTCGACATCGAGGCCTTCGCGAGTGGGCGTCGGGCGCACACCGCTCCACGACCAGACGGACGGTTCGGGCAAGGTGCGCAGGGCGCACCGCTCATGGTGCTCGACACCGACATCGCGCTCATCGAGGACGACGAGCTGTACTTTCGCGGGATTCCGGCCGAGACGCTGGCGTCATCCGCCTCGTTCGAGGACGTCGCGCGATGGCTGTGGGGCGGAGTGGACGGCGACGGTGGCGCGCCGCCGTACGCCGCCGACGCGACCAGTGGTGTCGTGGGGATCGCCGATCCGACCGGTGCTGTCAGGGCGGTCGTCGACCAGACTGCTGGCGTCCCGGGGGCCGCCGACCAGACCGGTGGTGTCACGGGGGCCGCGGCACCGTTCGTCGCCGATCCGGACGCCGTCGCAGCAGCCGTCGCGGCCCTCGCGTTCCTGCCGCCGGCGGCGACGCACCTCGACAGCATTCAGGCATCCGTTCCCCTGCTCGGCGCGGCGGATGCCACCCGTCACGACCTTGATCCGAACGCCGTGCGGGCGGCGGGCGCCCGGCTGATCGCCGGCGTCGTCGACGTTCTCGGCGGCAGAGCGGGCAGCGGGGGCAGAGGGGACCGAGGGCGCCGAGGAGGATCTGTGACGGTCGGCACACGACCCGTGCCGATCGCCGAACGACTGTGGGCCGCACTCAGCGAGAGGCATCCCCATCCCTCGGAGCTCGCTGCCTTGAACGCCGCGCTTGTGCTGCTGGCCGACCACGACCTCGCCGTCTCCACGCTCGCGGTGCGCGCGGCGGCCAGCGCCCGCGCCACTCCCTATGCCGCGGTGTCGAGCGGACTCGGCGCCCTCGACTCGGCGCTGCATGGGAACGCGAGCGGGGCGGCATCCGAGCTGATCGGCCTCGTGCTCGGCGGCACGGATGCCCGCACCGCCATCGCGCAGACCGTCGCCCGCACCGGCCGCGCGGCTCCCGGCTTCGGTCAGCCGTTATACGCGCAGACGGATGCCCGTGCCCGCGTGCTCCTGCCGCTGGTCGCCGCGCTGCCAGGCGGGGCACCTGTCGTCGACGCAGCCGAACGGCTCGCGGCGGAGGTGGTGGCGCACACCGGCAGGCATCCGAACGTCGATCTCGCGCTCGCGGCGCTGACGCTCGCCACCGGCATGCCGTCCGATGCCGGAGTCGTGATCTTCGCGGTGTCGCGCATGGCCGGCTGGATAGCGCACGCGCTCGACGAGTACGCCCGCCGTCCGCTGCGCTTGCGGCCGCGCGGCCGCTACGTCGGGCCGCTGCCCTGAGCCGGCGCATTGAGTCGGCCCACCGAGCCCGCCCGCCGAGTCGGCGCCCTGAGTCGGCGCCCTGAGTCGGCGTCACGCCACGTGGCGGTTGTCGGTCAGGTGGTTGTCGGCGAGGTACCGCGCGATCGCCATCGACGAGGTGGCAGCGGGAGACGGAGCGTTGCGCACCAGCGTGACAGGTCCGACTCGGTCGATGGCGAAATCGTCGAGCAACGCCCCATCGCGGCCCCAGGCCTGGGCCCGCACGCCGGCGGGCGAGCGCGTGGCGAGGTCGGACATCCGCAGCTCGGGGATGAAGCGCCTGGCGCGCCGGTAGTAGATGTTCTTGATGAGCGAGCCGCCGAGTTCGTCGACTCCCATCCGCCAGTGCTGCTTGAAGAGCGGCAGCGCACCAGGCCAGGTGAGCGACTGCCAGGTGTCCTTCGCCGACACCTTCGACCAGCGGTAGCCCTCGCGGGCGAGCGCCGGCACGGCGTTCGGGCCGACGTGCACGTCGTCGTAGACACCGCGGGTGAAGTGCACGCCGAGGAACGGAAAGCGCGGGTCCGGCACCGGATAGATCATGCCTCGAACGAGATCGGTGCGATTCGACGAGAGCGCCCAGTACTCGCCGCGGAACGGCAGGATCTTCGGACTCGCATCGGCGCCGGCAAGCATCGCGAGCACATCCGACTGCAGTCCCGCACACACGATCAGGCGGTCGAACTCGTGCTCGCCGTTCGTCGTGGTCACCCGAGCCACCTGCCCGCGTTGGCTACCGCTCACGTCGATGCCGACCACCGCCTGTCCGAGCAGGATCTGCGTGCCGGCTGCCCGGACATCCTGCGCCATGGCCTCGGTGATCGCCACGTAGTCGACCACCGCCGTGTGCGGCGAGTGCACGGCTGCGACGCCTGAGACGTGCGGCTCGAGCTGCAGCAGAGCGTCGGCACCGTCGATGCGGCGCAGATCGGGCACCCCGTTGGCGATGGAGCGGCGCTCGATCTCGGCGAGGGCGTCCAGCTCGCTCTCGTCGACGGCGACGACGAGCTTGCCGACCTCGCGATACGGCAGACCTTTCTCTGCGCAGAAGTCGCGGATGCCGACCCGCCCCTCCGCGCACAACCGGGCCTTCAGAGACCCCGGCTGGTAGTACAGCCCGGCGTGCACGACGCCGGAGTTGCGCCCGGTCTGGTGCAACGCCAGCCGTCGCTCCTTCTCCAGCACGGTCACGTCGCCTGCCCCGCGCGCGGTGAACTCGCGCGCCAGAGCGATGCCGACGATCCCGCCGCCGACGATGCCGATGCGTTCGGTCATGACAGATCCTCTCCGCATCGACCCGGATACGCGCGGGTGCGCGAGCGCGCGGGTACGCCCAGTCTGGCCGTGGGACGACAGGCGGACAACACACCAGAGCTGGGGAGGGCGGCGTGGCTGTCACACTGGTGACATGACGTCATCGCTCTGGCTCGGCACATACACGGGAGATTCCGGTGGTCACGGCCGCGGCATCGCTCGCATCGCCCTCGCCGACGACGGAGCGATCACCGCCGTGCGCACCGCAGCCTCCGTCGACTCGCCCTCGTTCGTGGCGACCCACCCGACGCTGCCCGTCGTCTACGCGGTGCAGGAGTTCGCCCGCCGCATCCAGGCGTTCCGTGTCGTCGACGGCGGGGACCTCGTGCCGCTCGGCGACTCGCATCCTGCCGGCGAGGCGGTCTGCCACGTGGCCGTCGCGCCGCACGGACGGTATGCGGTCGCGACCTGCTGGGGTGACGGACGAGTGTTCGCCTACGAACTCGACGAAGCCGGCGCGATCGTCGGGCGCACGCAGGCGCAGGCATCCGTCGACCCGTATCGGGAGATCGCCGAGGAGCCGCGCCCGAGCAGGGCGCACTCGTCGCTGTTCCTGCCGGACGGACGCGTGCTGACCACCGATCTCGGACACGACACCGTGCGCGTCTGGCGCGCCGAAGGGGCAGAACTCGTGCCGGTCGCCGAGACCGTGCTGCCGTTCGGGAGCGGACCGCGGCACATGGCGCTGCACCCCAGCGGACACGTCTACCTGGTCACCGAGTACTCGATCGAGGTCGCAGTGCTCGAACCGGAGACGCTGGGCGTGACCTCGGTGGTTCCCGCGCTCGCCGCCGGTGCTCACGAGGGTGACGCCGGCGCCCACATCTCGTTCGACGGCGACAGCCGCGTGCACACGACCGTGCGCGGCGCGAACGCCGTCGGCGTGCTCGAGGTGACGGATGCCGGCGCTGGCCTCGTCCCGCTGGCCGACGTCGACTGCGGCGGCAATTGGCCGCGGCATCACCTGCAGGTCGGCGACCGGCTCTACGTCGCGAACCAGCTCAGCGAGGACATCGCGGTGTTCCGCATCGCCGATGGGATGCCCGTGCTCGAGACCACGGTGCCCACCGGCTCCCCGACGTGCCTGGTGCCGGTCGAGTAGCGCCGCCGCAGGCGCACCCCCGCTGGTCGAGTAGCGCCGCCGAAGGCGACGCGTATCGAGACCCAGCCGCAGACGGGTCTCGATACGCGTGCGGCTCTGCCGCTCGCTACTCGACCAGCAGGGGGGCGTTGCCGCTCGCTACTCGACCAACGGGGGTGCGGCTTTGCCGCAGCGACGCAGGTCATCCTCCGGGCTGAGCCGG
>DASZMW010000219.1:0-2223 GCA_035551735.1 Humibacter sp.
GCCGCTCGCCGAGCTCGTCGCGTCGCTCCACGTGCTGTCGGAGCCTGATCACCACCCCGATCGGGCCCAGTGGACCGTTGACGTGCGTGGGCGGCTGGATGACGCAACCGTCGCCGCGATCGAGCGCACCGACTACCTGTGGCGCGTCTCGCGGCCCGAGGTCTTCCTGCCCGCGGCAGGCGGGGTATCCCTCGCCGAAGAACTGCGCGGCATCGATGCGCTCCCTCACGAGGAATGGGTGCGCAGCGTCCTGCTGACGTCGAGCTGCGGCTCGCTGAGACTGCGCCCGGACCTCGGTTCGCCACTCATCGACGATCGGGCCCGCGACGTCGCCCTGGAGCGGGCCGCTGCACGGGGACCGCACGCCTCGCAGTTCGTGGACGAGGTGCTGCTCGATCCCGAGCGGATGCGCGCGGACGTACGTGCCGTGATGCTCGCGTACGACGAGCAGTTCTTCGCCGGCGAGTGGGAGGACTTGAAGCCCCGACTGACCATGGAGGCGAACGGCCGCCGCAACGTTCTCGCCACTGTCGGCATCGCCGCGACGCTGCCCGGCATGTCCGGTTCGCTGTCGTTCGACGACGGCCGCATCGTGATCGACAAGTTGCAGGATGCCAGTGCCCGCGGCGACGGAACCGGCGTCACCTTCCTGCCCACGTTCGTCGGCGACCCGCACATCCTCGTGACGTACGCGCCCGATCGACGGCCGGTCGTGCAGTATCCGGTTCGGCGATCGACGCCGTCGACCGAGGCCGATCTCGAGACGATCCAGGCGCGCGTTCGGGCGCTGGATCATCCGCTGCGCCTGCGCCTCCTGCGCAGCCTGGTGCGCGGGCCCCGAAGCACGGCCGAGCTCTCCGACGCTTGGAACGTCACGCCTCCGCAGGTGTCGCGGCACCTCGCCGTCATGCTCGAAGCTGGACTCGTGACCACGAGACGCGACGGACGCTTCGTGCTCTACTCGGCGGACGCCGTCGAGATTCAGCGACTGGGCATCGACCTCCTGTTGGGACTCCTGCGATGACGGCCTCGGAGATGCCCGCCGTCGGCGTCCCGATACCGATTCGGCCATCGGCACGTTCGGCTCAGCGGGCGGAGCGCCCGAGTGGGGTCGAGCCGAGCAGTCGCGAGGATGCCCGCGAGGAGCAGATTCGGCGCTACGAGTTGCAGCGCACGCTCGAGGCGGAGCGGGACCAGGCTCTGCGCATCGCGACTCGCATTCTCTGACCGCGGAGAACCTCGCACACTGGTCGTGGCGAGCTCGCCTCGACGGACCTCCGCGAGTCGCCACCGGATTGCGTGACGGCGACCTACCGTGACCCCATGGACGAGGAATTCGACGCGACACCCGAGCAGCTCCTCGCTGCGCTGGATGCCAGCGAGCTCGTCGAACGCGTCTCGGCGCTGACCGAGACGCAACGCGGCGATCTGCTGGAACGCATGGCACTGCTGGTGGGAGCCAACCACGCCGTCACGGTGGAGGAGTTCAGGAGCGAGTTGTCGGACATCCTCGACTCCGGACCGACCTTTCATGCCGTGCTGCACGGCGGGCGCTTCGACGGCCAAGTGATGGAGCTGGACCCTGAGGAGTTCGACGCGAGCGTGATCTGCGCGGCGATCGACGGAGAGGATGCTGTGCCGCAGGCATCCGAAGAGCCCAACTCCGTATATCGGCTCAGCGAGGGGTCGCCTGCACCCGGATCGACGGTGCACTATCGGTTCGACAGGCTCATCGATGCGCACAGCACATCGCTGGAGCAGCCGGGAAGCTGACCCGCGGTCAGCACGTGGCCGAAAGTATCAGAGACCCCTTGCGGTTCATGGGCTCGGCGGACACTAAGGTGGTCCGGTGGCACCATCCCTTAACCGACGTCGAGGCAACGTTCCCGGGCCGCGCAGGGGAAGCACGGAGGCGCAGCGCGCGGCGTCGGATGCCATGGCTCGGGCATCCGTTCCGGCTGAGACCGCCACAACGAGGCCTCGTCGCGTTCGCGGTCGAGAGCTGCACAGCATCGCACGTCACGGCAGGCTGCAGCGCAAGCCGTGGACGACGTTCGGCAAGGTCGTGGCGTGCGTCGCGTCAGTTGCGGTGGCCAGCGTCGTGGGCATCGGCGGCGTCGCCGCGGTGAACCTGGTGAGCGATGCGAAACCGTCGGTGCATCTCGTCGGACACAACGGCGTCGAGTCGATTCCCGACATCGGCGCGATCGACGGTGGCGTGAA
>DASZMW010000220.1:0-3278 GCA_035551735.1 Humibacter sp.
GCGCTCGGCGAGGCCATCGGGGTCACCCAGCGCCTGCAGCACCGGGTTCGACGGCACGAAGAACGTGCTGCCGGTTGCGGCGGTCGAAGCGTCGAGGATCTTGTCGTAGAAGCCGGGCGGGTCGCCGATGAACATGCGGTCGATCATGCGCATCGTGACCCAGAGCCGCGCCGAGTACCCGATGAAGTACGTGCCGAACTCGCCGGATCCCGGACTTCCGAACGGCATGTTGTCGCGCAGAATGTCGAGTTCGTTGCCATCGTCATCGACGATCGTCGTCAGCGTCTTGTGTGCCTTCTGATTCTCGACGCTGTCGTCGAGCTCGATGTTCTCGAGCTTCGTGCGGCCGATCACGGCTTCCTGCTGCTCGACGGTCAGCGACGTCCAGGCAGCCAGATCGTGCAGATACTTCTGCACCACCACGTAGCTACCGCCCGCGAACGCAGGATCCTCGTCACCGATGATCGCCGACGCGCCCAACTCACTCCCGATCGGGTTGGCCGTGCCGTCGACGAAGCCGAGCAGGTCGCGCACGTCGAAGTAGCGGAAGCCCTGGGTCTCGTCGACGACGCGAACGGCGTCGCCCAGGGCATCCAGAAGCTGCCGTTCCAGTTCGAAGCACAGATCGACGCGGTCGGAACGAATGTGGAAGAGCAGATCGCCCGGCGTCGACGGTGCGGTGTGCACGTCGCCTCGTACCTCGCCGAACACCTCGAGCTCGGCAGGACGGATGCCCGGAACGAGCCTGTCCCACAGCCTGCGTCCCACGCCGACGACGCACGACAGGTGACCGCCGAGGTCGCGGAAGCCGACGTTCTTGACCAGGTCGTCGATGCCGGAGACGGTCTCGCGCACGGTGGCGAGGGCATCCGAATCCGCGGCGACCGTGACGACGAGGAACACGGCGAATCGTGAGAGCGGTGCGTCCACGCTCTGCGCATCGATCGGCACTCGATCGCTGTACTGCGTCGACATGCGTCCCCCTTCGCGGTCTCCAGTCACGATAGCGCGGCACTCCGCGGCACGGTGGACCGGGAATGGGGGAGACCGTCGCGCTCGGGGTCAGGGTAAGTTCCCGTACATGGGGAAGGGCGACGGGCGGTCCGGGGGGTTCACGAGGTTCTTCGTGACCGCGTTCAGCAGCGAGGCGACCGTGTACGGAATCGTGCTGGTGAGCGCGCTCATCGCTGTCGGCTGGGAGTACGACACCGACCTCGAAGTGCTCGTGTTCATCATCGCGACCACCCTGATCTTCTGGATCACACACGTGTACGCGCGCACCGTCGCCGTACACGAGGACAGTGGCGAGGACCCCGCCGACGTTCCCGTTCACACGGCACTGGGCGAGGCGGTTCGACACTCGGCAGGGATGCTGTTGGCCATGCTGCTGCCCGCCGTGTTCCTGGTTCTCGCGGCCGTTCACGTGCTGGACGAATACGTGGCGTATTACATCGCCCTCTGGGTGAGCATCGGCATGCTCGCCGTGGTCGGTTACATCGCCGCGCTGAGACGGCGCAGGCCGGTCTGGCGGCGGATTCTCTCCGGCCTGGTCACGGGCATCCTGGGTCTCGTCGTGGTGGGGCTCGGGATTCTGGCGCACTGACCGTGTCGACCGCTTACCCCGCCAACCGCGTCGCGTCCACCAGCAGGTCGAGCTGCTCCAGGTCGGTGACGTCGAGTACCTGCAGGTAGACGCGGCGAGCGCCGAGCTCGCGCAGGCTTGCGAGACGTTCGGCCACGTCGGACGGCGTGCCGTGCAAGCCGCTCGCGCGATCCGCGACCGGGTCGGTGCCTTGCAGGCGGGAGCGGGCATCAGCCTGCTCGGTGTTCGTGCCGATCGTGGCCGTGAGCGCCACGGACAGCGCGAGCGTCTGCGGATCGCGGCCGGATGCCTCGGCGACGTCGCGAACGCGCCCGAACCGCTCGGCGACGACATCGTTCGCCACGAACCCGGTGTTGAACTCGGTCGCGTACTGGGCGGCGAGCGCTGGAGTGCGCGTCGGACCGCCGCCGCCGATGATCAGCGGGATGCGCTCTCCCACCGGTCGCTGCGCCCCCGGCGCGCGATCGAGTCGGTGGTGCTCGCCCTCGAACGAGAACGTCTCCCCCACGGGCGTGCCCCAGAGGCCGGTCACGATCGCGAGCGACTCCTCGAGCAGGCCGAACCGCTTCTGCGGGAACGGGATGCCGTACGCCTCGTGCTCCGGCGCATTCCACCCGGCGCCGAGGCCGAGCTCGGCGCGCCCGCCCGACATGGCATCCACATTCGCAACCTGCACCGCGAGCACGCCAGGATGCCGGAACGTGACGGGTGTCACGAGGGTGCCGAGCCGGATGCGCTCGGTCGCCACGGCGAGGCCGGCGAGCGTGGTCCAGGCATCCGAAACGGCAGGGTCGCCGCGGAACTCCCGATCCGGCGCGATGTAGTGATCGCTCCGGAAGAACCCGTGAAAGCCGAGCCTTTCGGATGCCTGCGCTACGGCGAGCAGTTGGTCCCAGGTCATGCCGAGCTGTGGCTCGACGAAGATGCAGTACTCCACCGCACCATCCTGCCGGGTGCGGCGCGCCCGCGTGGCCGCCCCCAACTGGGACAGGCCGCGCGGGCGCACAAACTGGACGGTATTACTCACCCACTGCTGCGACCGCGGTGAGGATCGCGTCGATCGCTGCTTGCGGATGCGACACCATCGACACATGCGAGGCGGCGACCTCGGTGATCGTCGCGCCTGCGCGCTCGGCCATGCGACGCTGAGTGGCCGGCGGGATCACCTTGTCTTCCGTGCCGACGACTGCCCAGCTCGGAATGGTCTTCCACGCCGTCGCCGTGGTCGGCGCGGTGTTCGCACTCAGGCTGTTGGGCCGCTGGCCCGCCACGATCAAGCCGCGGTCCGCCTCCGGAAGATCCTGCGCGAAGGAATCGAACGCCGTGGCGTGCTTGAGGAACGCCTCCGCGTCGCCCTCCGGAGCGCCGGGATAGCCCACGATGTCGAGCACCGTCGTCGGATCGGCGACGTCGAGCGCGGAGCCCGAACCGCCGAGGATCTGGAAGACGTTCTCGCCCTCGTCGGGGATGAAGGCATCCACGTAGACGAGCGCACGAACATCGCCGCCTGCCGCACCGGCATTCGTGATGACAACGCCACCGTACGAGTGCCCGACGAGCACGACGGGCCCGCTGGTGCGCTGTGCGACGAACGAGGCGACGTAGGCGGCGTCCCCAGCTACGCCGTGCAGCAGATTCGGTGGCACGAAGACGGTGAAGCCCTGACTCTGCAGTT
>DASZMW010000221.1:0-4527 GCA_035551735.1 Humibacter sp.
CTGAGCGTGAATCGATTCAACCCGGGAAAAACGTAACCGCGATCCGGCTGCGCGTCAAGGTGCCCGAAACGCTTGAGCGAAAGGCGACGTTCCCGCGGCCCAACCGTAGGAGAGGCGAACCGCCTCAGGGGCGGACTTCGATCGCCGATCGCGCACACATCACATCGTCGACGATGCGCCACGCCTCCTCGATCGGCACGTCAGGAATGGAATACCTGTGGCGTCCTGCTGCCGTCGTCGCGATGAGGGTCGCGAGTCCCGCGCGGCGCTGGAAGATCGATCGCCGCACGGTGAACCCGATGATTCCGGATGTCTCGAGCACGACGCGCTTGCGGCTCAGCGACCCGGAGCGCGCGATCAGCAGCCCGGGCATCCGTGCGTGCCCGAGTCCGCGCCATCTGTCCTCGGCGAGCAGGGCAGCGGCGGGCACGATCGCGGCGAACGTGACCCAGACCAGAGGGCTCACGTAGCCGAGCAGTTGCAGCACGAGGGCGATCACTGCGATCAAGCCGACGCCCGTCGCGGCACGCGTGTACCGCCTGCGGTGCGCGCGTACACCGTGCTGCTCGAGTTCGCACGTCAGCGGCGCCTCGTCACCGAGCACGGCCGCGGCCACGCGCAGCGCGTCGCCCTGCGGCCCGGCAGGCTCGATCACCATGAGGCCGCCGCGCTCGCGTCCCAGCCCGGTCATGATCGCGTGAGCGGATGCCCCGTGCACCGCCCGCAGAGACAGCGGCTCATTGAGGCTGACGCCGCGAAGGCGTCTCTCGTCGAGCGTCACCTGCCGCGTGCGCAACAGGCCGTGCCGCACGTGAAGGGTCGTGGCATCCGATCGCCAGATGGCGAAGCCGCTGTACGCGAGCACATAGCGCACGAGCGCGATGACCGATGCGGCGACGACCAGGATGAACGCCCCGCCGATGATGCCCTCGAGCAGCGGGATGTGCGACACGGTGTCGATCGAGTCACGCACGAACTGCAGCCTCAGCAGCAGTCCCCCGTCGAAGAACTGCAGCTCGAGCGCGAAAAACGCGGCGAAGAACAGCGAAGCCACGCCGGTCAGCGTGAACGGTGCGTACCGGGCCCATGACCAGCGCCAGCCGCTGAAATCGCGACCGGATGCCTGCGCCCCGGCCATCCCGCCAGCAGCCTCCCCCTCGCCTCCCGCTCCACCCGGGCCCTCCTCCTCTGTGAGGTCGGCCTTGCGCAGAAGCTCCGCCCGCAGCGCCGGGATGTCGCCGGCGGCGATCCCGTCGAAGTCGAGCCCGTCCTGGCCGTGGGAGGCGCTCGTGCCCACCTTCACCACGGCGAGGCCGACCAGGCGGTGCAGTAGGGTCGCGTCGACGTCGACCGAGCGCACGCGTTCGCGCGGAACGGACAGCATCCGTCGGTTGATGAATCCCCGACGCACCTGCACGTGCGTCGGCGTGATGCGGTAGCTCGTCGTGAACCAGCGCAAGAGGCCAACTACGACGCCCAGCCCGGAGAGCACGTACGTCCACCACGGCTCGCCGCCGACGGACCCGGCTATGACGGCGAGCAGCAGGATCGGCAGGTACTTGATGAGCTCGCGCACCGGGTGCACGAGGAGCATGCGAGGGTTCAGGCGGCGCCAGGGGGTGGGGTCGTCCTGCGCGTCGGGGGTGGCGGCGGCCATCCCGGTCTGCCCTTCGACAGACGCGCTCACGTCGCGTCGCCCTTGCTCTGCTGCGCGACCGCGGAGAGCGTCGCGACCACATCGCGCGCCACCGCGTCGTCGAGCGCGTGAATGCTGAGCGCACCGGCGGATGACGCCGTGGTGATGGTGACGGTGGTGAGGCCGTAGATGCGGTGCAGGAACCCGCGACGGGAGTCGACGGTCTGCAGCCTGGCGATCGGGGCGACGCGCGTCTCTTGCGTCAGCCATCCGCTGCGCACGAACACCGCGTCTTCGGTGATCTCCCATCGGTGTACGCGGTAGCGCCACCTCGGCATGATCGAGACGTGCACGATCGCCACGACGACCGTGAGCGCGAGGCCGGCGAGGTGCAGGGGGGCTGTCCAGGCGTTCGCGATCAGCATCCAGAGAAGCTGAAGGCAGAGGAACACGAACCAGCCGACGATCGCGTTCCAGGTCCAGAACGCGACGGCACGGGTGCTCGGACGACCGACCGGGTCACGCACGATGCCGGCGATGCGGCCGGCAGGCTCAGAAATGCTCATGACTTCTCCCCCTGACATTGTCGGCTCCCTGGTACGGGATGTGTACATTCGCAGCCCGCCCTCACGGCCGTTGCCACTCCGCATGGCTTCGGTCGCGAGAACGGGCTGCGAGTCTCGGGCATCCGGATGTCACGCCTTGCGCATGTAGGCGCGCACTGTGAGCGGTGCGAAGACCGCGACGATGATGGCCGCGCCGAGAAGCGAGATCCACAGATCGGGGCCGACGGTGCCGTTGTTGGCGAGGTCGCGTACAGCGGTGACGAGGTGCGAGATCGGATTGACGTTCACGAACCACTGCAGCACCTGGGGAAGGCTCTTCACCGGCACGTAGGCGTTCGAGAGGAACGTCAGCGGGAACAGCACGAGCATCGAGATGCCCTGCACGCTGGACGCCGTGCGCGCGATCACTCCGAAGAACGCGAAGATCCAGCTGATCGCCCAGGAGCAGGCGATGACCAACAGTGCGGCGAGCACGACGGGTCCGATGCCACCCGCGGGGTGGTAGCCGATGATGTAACCGACGACGAAGGTGATCGTCGTAGCGATCGCGTATCGCACGGTGTCTGCCAGGAGTGCTCCCGACAACGGCGCGATGCGGGCGATCGGCAGGGACCGGAATCGGTCGAACACGCCCTTGTCCATGTCCTCGCGGAGCTGAACGCCGGTGACCACCGATGTGGTGATGACGGTCTGCACGAGGATGCCCGGGATGAGCAGCGGCAGGTAGTTCGCCACGTTCCCCGCGATCGCGCCACCGAACAGGTACGCGAACATCAGCGTGAAGATGATCGGCTGCACGGTGACGTCGACCAGCTGCTCCGGCGTGCGGCGGATCTTGACGAGCCCGCGGTAGGCCATGGTGAACGTGTTGCGAACGGTCTGACCGAAGCCGGTGTAGTTCTTGAGCTTGCGCTCGGACGGCGGCGTGATCTGCCGCGGCGACCGAGTTCCGGCCGGCTGAGTGATGGTGCTCATGCGTTCACCTTCTCCTTCTCGTCGGCGTCGGGCGTCGACTCGTTCTGATCGGTCGCGTCGTGGCCGGTGATGGCGAGGAAGACCTCGTCGAGGCTCGGCTTCTGCACGCTCATCTCGGTGAGGTGGATGCCCGCCTCGCGGAATGTCACCAGCAGATCGGTGACACGATCGGGGTCGGCCATCGGTGCCGTGATGCGTGCCGCTTCCGGCGACAACGTCGCACGAACGCCGAGCACCTGCTCGATCGCACGCACCGCGTCCTCGGTGTCTGCCGGGTCTTCGATGCGGAGCTGCAGTGCCGACGTGCCGACGGATGCCTTCAGCTCGTCCGCGGTGCCCTCGGCCACCACGCGTCCACGGTCGATCACCGCGATGCGATCGGCCAGCTGGTCGGCCTCGTCGAGGTACTGCGTGGTCAGCAGGATGGTCGATCCACTGGAGACGAGGTCGCGGATGGTCTCCCACATCTGGCCGCGCGTGCGCGGGTCCAGACCTGTTGTCGGCTCGTCGAGGAAGATGAGCGGAGGCTGCGCGATGAGCGATGCCGCGAGGTCGAGGCGGCGGCGCATGCCGCCGGAGAACTTCTTGAGGGGCCGCTTGGCGGCATCCGTCAGTCCGAAGCGCTCCAGCAGCTCTTCCGCCTTCGCCTTCGACTCCGCGCGGCCGAGGCCGAGCAGGCGGGAGAAGATGATGAGGTTCTCGGTGGCCGAGAGCGTCTCGTCGACCGAGGCGAACTGGCCGGTTACGCCGATGAGTTGGCGCACGATCTGCGCCTCCTTCATCACGTCGTGGCCGAAGACCGCCGCGCGGCCGGCGTCGGGCTTGAGCAGTGTGGCGAGCATGTTGATGGTGGTGGTCTTGCCTGCGCCGTTCGGACCGAGCACGCCGTAGACGCTGCCGGGACGTACGAGCAGGTCGACGCCGTCGACCGCCTTGTTGTCGCCGAAGGTCTTGACGAGCCCGTGGGCCTCGATGGCCCAGTCCGCTTCGGCGCTGTGCCGTAGTGCGTTCATGGCTTGTTCCTTTCGTGTGATGGATGTTCGTGAAGTCGTTGATCAGGATGCGCTGGGCCGCTTTCGCGGCACTTACGCGCCGCTTACAGGCGCCGTCAGCGCGTAGGTGCGCCTGAAACCGGGCGCGACGAATACCGCCGGCGTAGGACCGTCGGCAATCGGAGTGTGGAGTTGGAGGTCGGTGCTCAGTCGGAACGGCGTGACTCGCCGCGAGCCTGCTGCGCCTGACGGCGAGCGGCCTGCGCCTCGCGTTGAGCAGCCCTGCGATCGTCTTGCAGCGCTCGGGCAGCGTCGCGTCGCATTGCCTGTCGGTCCTGCGCCGAGCCGCCCTGGTGGG
>DASZMW010000222.1:0-2699 GCA_035551735.1 Humibacter sp.
GGCGGCCGCGATTACGAAGAGTCGAATATCTCCGACGCCCAGCTTTACAACATCTACCTGGCCCCCTTCAAAGCCGCCGTCGATGCGGGAGTAGGCTCGGCGATGAGCGCCTATATGGATTTGAACGGCGTTCCCGCCTCCGGCAACCACTGGCTGCTGACCGAGGTGCTGCGGGACGTGCTGGGCTTCGAGGGCTTCGTCGTCACCGACGCCAATGCCGCGAAAGACCTGCAGACGCACCACTTCGCCGCAGACGCAGCGGATGCCGCGGTTCGCGCCCTGAACGCCGGCGTCGACATGGAGATGGGCGTCTTTCAGCCGGCGTTCGAGAACCTCGTCGCAGCGGTCGACGACGGGCGGGTCTCCGCCGGGCGCCTCGACGAGGCGGTGCGGCGCATTCTCGTCGTGAAGGAGAAGCTCGGCCTCTTCGAGCAGCCGTACGTGGACGTACAGGAGTCCGTGCGCGTGCTGGCGGATCCCGCACACCGCGACGAGTCGCAGCGGGCCGCCGAGCGTTCCGCCGTGTTGCTGCGCAACGAGGGCGGCCTGCTGCCGCTGAACGCCGAGTCCCTGACGAACGTCGCGGTGCTCGGGCCCCTCGCGGGGTCGAAGCGCGACACCATCGGGCCGTGGGTGTTCGACTTCGACCTCGACGAGACCGTCACGGTGGTTGACGGCATCCGTGAGCGGCTGGCGGGTACGGCATCCGTCAGCTACGAGCAGGGTGTTGCCGAGCCGAAGCGCACCTTCCCGTCGATGTTCGAGGCGTTCGGCGACAGCAGCCCATCGGCGCCTGCCGACTTCGATGCGGATGGCGCGTTCACGCGTGCCGTCGAGGCGGCAGCCAACGCCGATGTGGCCGTTCTCGTGCTCGGCGAGCAGCAGGACATGATCGGCGAGAACGCATCGCGCTCCGACCTCTCGCTGCCTGGCGACCAGCAGAAGCTGCTCGAGGCTGCAATCGCCACCGGAACTCCCGTTGTGCTGTTGCTGCTGAACGGACGCCCGCTCGATTTGCGGTGGGCGGCAGCGAACGTGCCGGCCATCCTCGACGTCTGGTACCCGGGCACGCGGGGCGGTTCGGCCGTCGCTGCGCTGCTGTTCGGCGACGCCGCGCCGGCGGGCAAGCTGCCCTTCACGTGGCCGCGCAGTGCCGGCCAGGTGCCGATCCATCACGCGGCCACTCGTTCGCACGCGCCCGACGCCCAGGGCAAGCGGTACTGGGACGAGGAGAGCACGCCGCTCTTCCCGTTCGGCCACGGCCTCACCTACACATCGTTCGAGTACGGCGATGTGCGCGTCGAAGGCGATGGCTCGGGCGTGGATGGCACGGTCACGGTCTCCGTCGACGTGACGAACGCCGGCGATCGCGACGGCGTCGAGGTCGCCCAGCTGTACCTGCACCAGCGGCACGGGACATCCTCACGGCCGCTGCGCCAGCTGAAGGCATTCCGTCGCGTCGAGGTCGCCGCAGGCGCGACGCAGACGGTGACATTCGAGGTCGGGCCCGAAGAGCGTCGATACTGGAGTGCAGCGACGCACGACTGGGTGCTCGATGCCACTGTCTTCGATGTCTGGGTCGGCGGCGACGCCGATGCCGACGCACACGCCGAGTTCACCGTCGCGGTCGACGCCTGACGCGACCAATTTCCAACGAAGGAGCAATCTGTGTCCAACCCCTCTGTGCAGCTGTACTCGGTACGCGACGCCATCGACGCGGATCTCGATAGCGCGGTCGCCCGCGTCGCCGAGATCGGCTTCACGAAGGTCGAGCCGTATGCGTTCCACCTGCGCACCGCCGACTACGCCCGCGCGTTCGCCGCGACCGGTCTGACCGCGCCGTCGGGCCACGCACCCGTCATCGATTCGGATGACGCGGCTGCGATCTTCGACGCGGCATCCGAACTGGGCATGACGACCGTCATCGACCCGTTCATCCCGACCGATCGCTGGCAGACTGCCGACGACGTGCGCCGTCTCGCCGAACGGGTGAACGAGCTCACCGAGCAGGCGAAATCCCGCGGCCTGGAGTTCGGGTACCACAACCACCAGTGGGAGTTCACGAACAAGGTCGACGGCCGTCCGGTCTACGAGCTGTTCGTCGAGCTGCTGGGCCCGGACACGGTGCTCGAGGTGGACACGTTCTGGGCCACTGTCGGCGGCGCCGACACCCCGGCCGTGCTCCGCTCGCTCGGCGACCGCGTGCGCGCACTGCACATCAAGGACGGCACGATCACCGACGACATCCTGAACGTGCTGCCCAGCAGCGAGAGCGCGCTGATCGTTCCCGAGGCGCTGCAGGCCGCGTTTGAGAATCAGAAGCCCGCCGGACAAGGTGACGTCGACGTTAAGGCGATCCTCGAGGCAGCGCCGAACGCGCTGCGCGTCGTCGAGTTCGATGCCTACAAGGGCGATGTGTTCGAGGGCATCGCGGAGTCCTTCGCCTGGCTGAAGGAGAACGACAAGGCCTGAGCACACCCCGCAGCACCACAGGCTGTGCGCTCAGAAGGAGATCCGGGCCGGCACGCGGCGGTACAGGTCCGCCACGCCGGGCCCGCACTTCTGCACCCTTCTGAGCGCACGCCACAGATCTGGCGGGCGACGTACGACGCTCAGGTCTCCTTGATCGCGCCGTCCTTGATGCGCAGCCTGCGCTCGGCTCGTCGCGCCACAGCCGAGTCGTGCGTGACGATCACCAC
>DASZMW010000223.1:0-6734 GCA_035551735.1 Humibacter sp.
CCTTCGCGCCGCCAGCCCACCGCGAGAATCACCGCGGCGGCACAGATGAGCAGATCAGCGACTGAATCCCAGACCGTGGTCGAGACCATGTGAGGGAACAATGAGCCGGCATCGCCAGCGGCCCAAAGAAGTCCACCCAAGGCGAGCCCGACCCCGCCCCAGAACGTGGCAACTCGACGTGTATTCCACCCCGACGACCTCACCGGCCACACTCCTCACGCGTCAAGCAGTGACGACCGACGCTATCGCCGCAAACGTACCCCCGCCAGGGCAATGGTCAGTGAGCGCAAGGGGATCGGTTAGCGTGCCAGGTGCGCGGCATCGACGAGTGACGAGGTTGTTGCTACCGTGGCGAATTCGCCGTGCAGGTTCGTCGCAGTGACAGCTGACAGAGTTTGAGCCCGAACGAGGCTCCCGTCTGGGCTGGTGCGGTCGAAGGTGTGTGTCGCGTCGATGGCGAAGTACGTGTCGTAGCCCAAGTTGCCTGCCATTCGAGCCGTTGTCTCGCAGCAGTGGTTGGTTGTGATTCCGCACACGACTATCTGAGCTATCCCCTCACCCTTAAGCCACGCATTCAGGTCGGGGGTCCCATAGAAGGCTGAATTCACACTCTTTCGAACCAGCAGGTCGGGCACCCCGTCGATCACATCTTTGAACGGGTGCCCAGGGTTTGTCGGAGCCAGCGGCGACCGCGGGTTGCGAGAGTCATGCTGGACGAACACAACCGGCCACGAGTTCGTCCGCCACCATTTCAGCAGGACCGCGATGTTGTCCTCACATGCGGGATTGTCGCGGCGCCCCCAGAAGCCCACATCGTCGAATCCCTTCTGCACATCGATCACTACAAGGGCGGGTCGAGTAAGGCGCAAAGCCGATGTCGTCACCCCACGAATGTAACGCGGGTGTTCGATCGTCCCAGACGTCCGTGGCCCGACGATTCCCGCGGCCCGTCCGGTGGCCGATCGGTCAGCGGGCGGTCAGGCGTACGACCTGTCAGTGCTCGGGCAACACGATCACGAGGATGACCAGCGTCGCATACAGAAGACTGATGATGCCCGCAGCGGCGAGCAGCGAGCGAAGCCGCTCCACTCTCCCTAAGGGATTGATCACCGTTTCAGCGGAGGGGCCGAGCCCCGATCGTGCGGCGCAGTGGAACGACTCAGCAGGTTGTCGTGTGGGTCCCCCACGTCACGCGGCCACGATTCCACGAGACTTGTCCAGCCACCCATTCCGGCATGACCTACACCGGCGTTGCTGTCGCTACTCAGCCAGCGAAGGGAACAGCTCCCCCAGCACCCCGACCATCCGCGCCTCGTCCTCGACGCCGCCGCCCTCGTGTCCGTTGTACGTCCAGACGTCGATCTCCTTGGATGCCCCCGCGTACACGTTGAACGCACCGAACACGGTCGAGGGCGGGCAGGTGGCATCCATCAGCGCCGTCGAGAACCACGCGGGAGCGGTGGCCCGCTTGGCGAAGTTCACACCGTCGAAGTAGCTGAGCACGGAGTGCGCAGAAGCGACGCTGTCGCGGTGCACGGCGAGGTAGCTGCCGATCTCCTTGTACGGCGCCGAGTCGGTGATGACCGTCGCCCGCGGAAAGTCGCAGAGGAACGGCACGCGCGGAAACGCAGCGGCCAGGTCAGGGACCAGCCCGGCGACCGCGAGCGTGATGCCGCCGCCCTGGCTGCCGCCGGCGATCGCGACCCGCGACGAGTCCACGATGTCGAGCGAGCGGGCCGCCTCGACCGCGCGCACGGCATCCGTGAACACGCGCCTGTAGTAGTAGGTGTACGGGCTCTCGATGCCGCGCGTCATCACGCCAGGGTGAGCGGGCCCACTGCCGTCGGGGTCGGCGGTGGCGCCGAGACCCCACGTCGAACCCTGCCCGCGGGTGTCCATAAAGAGGTGCGCATAGCCGGCGGATGCCCACAGCAGGTTCTCGAGAGCGTGCCCGCGGCCGCCGCCATAGCCCTGGTACTGCACGATCGCCGGCAGCGGGCCCGATGCACCGGCGGGCACGCGCAGCCACGCCTTGATCGGCTGTCCGTTGAATCCGTTGAACGTGACGTCGAAGACGTCGACCGTCGTCAACCCGGTGTCGACGGGGGTGACGATCACGTCGAGGGGGAACGCTTGAGCGTCGCTCAGCGTCTCCTCCCAGAATGCATCGAAGTCGTCTGGCTCGTTCTGGTTGCTGATGTAGGCGCGCAACTCGCGCTCGGGGAGGTCTGTGAACACCGCACCACTCTATTGAGCGCGCAGCACGGTCTGCACGGCCAGGTAGAGCTCGGCTTCGACGTCAGACCAATCACGCCCCAGTTCGCTCGCGAAACGGGGAAAGCGCTCGACGACGGCCACCGTGAGCCAGTCGGGCGGATGTCCGTCATCGGCCCCGCTCGACGCCTCGAGCGCCGCGAACGCCCGCGCCAGGGAATCGAGCAGCAGCGCCGTGTGCATGGGGTCGGGAAGGGGTCCCCGATCCAACGCCAGCAGCAGGGACTCCAGCCATTGAAGGCGCCCCGGATGCAACGGCATGCCGGCAACGCGCACCTCGGTCAGCCACGGATGCTCCGTGTACCGCTTCCAGAGCGCCCCGGTCCAGGCGCGCGCGGCCTCGTCCCAAGCGAGATCGTCGAGCGTGGGAGGCACACCGACGGCGCGGTCCGTCATCAACTCGACCAGGGCATCCTTCGAATCGACGTAGCGGTAGAGGGCCGTCGTCGTCAGCCCGAGGCGCGCGGCCACCTTCGCGAGCGACACCGCCGGCAGGCCCTCGGCATCGGCGACCTCGCAGGCGGCCGCTGTGACGTCATGGATGCTGAACCTCGCCTGCGGCCCGCGGGTCGAGGCGTCGGCTATGCCCCAGATCAGCTGAAGGGTGCGATCGCGATCGGATTGACTGTGCACACCATTCACAGTACAGTCTCTAACTGTGAACATCCTTGACAGTTATCGCGGAACCGCCCTCGTCACCGGGGCATCATCGGGTCTCGGAGCCAGAACAGCCGAGCTCCTGGCGGAGCGCGGATACCGCGTTATAGGAGCGGCCAGGCGGGTGGAGGCGATCCGCAAGCTGCCCGGCGTGGTCGCCGTGCAGCTCGACCTCACGGATGGCTCGAGCATCGAACACGCGGTGCGCACCGTCGAGTCCGAGCACGGGCCGATCGACATGCTCGTCAACGATGCCGGGTACGGCGAGTTCGGCTCGATCGAAGAGACGCCGCTCGAGAGCGCACGACGACAGTTCGAGGTGAACGTCTTCGGCCTTGCGGCGCTGACGGCCCGAGTCATCCCGATGATGCGAGCCGCAGGTGCAGGTCGCATCGTCAACGTGTCGAGCCTCGCCGGGGAATTCAGCTCTCCCCTCGGAGGCTGGTACCACGCGTCGAAGTTCGCACTCGAGGCGATCTCAGCCAGCCTGAGAGCCGAGGTCCGGCCCTTCGGAATCGACGTCGTCAGCGTTCAGCCCGGGCCGGTGCGCACGCCGTGGCACGACGAGGCGATGCGCTCACTCGAATCCGTGTCGGGGAACGGCCCGTACCGAGAGATGGCCACGGCGGTCGCCGCCTACCATCGCTCGTCGCAAGACACCGCCATCACCAGCGATGTCGACAAGGTCGCCGAAGTGATCGTGCGCGCCGCCACCTCGCGCCGACCGCGTTCTCGTTATCGCGTCGGTCGCGGATCGTCCACGGCCGTCGCACTGAGCCGCCTGCCCGATCGCGTCTTCGACGCGATGACGAGGCGCCAGTTCGGCATCGGCTGACTCGAAGAGCCCTCAGTCGCGGCCCATGCCGCGGTAACGCCAGCCGGCCGCGATCCAGGCGTCACGATCGAGCGCGTTGCGACCGTCGATGACGATCGCGCCGGCGACCAGCTCTCGGGTGGCGACGGGGTCGAGGCCGGTGTACTCCGGCCACTCGGTGACGAGCACGACCAGGTCGGCGCCGCTCAGGGCATCCGTCGCGTCTTCGACGTAGTCGAGCTGCGGATGCCGCAGCCTCGCGTTCGCAACCCCCTTGGGGTCCGCGGCGACGACGCGCGCGCCGAGACCCTTCAGCGAGACCGCGACATCGAGCGCGGGCGAGTCGCGCACATCGTCGGAGTGCGGCTTGAACGTGACGCCGAGCACGGCGATCTTCTTGCCGTTCACGGATCCTCCGAGCTCGGCCATCGCAAGGTCGGCCACGCGACGCCTGCGACGCAGGTTGATCGAGTCCACCTCCTTGAGGAACGCAACGGACTCTCCACGTCCGAGCTCCTCGGCACGGGCCGTGAAGGCGCGGATGTCTTTGGGCAAGCATCCGCCGCCGAAGCCCACGCCGGCGTTCAGGAACCGCCTGCCGATGCGAGTGTCGTGGCCGATGGCATCCGCGAGCTGCGTCACGTCGGCACCTGTTGCCTCGGCGATCTCGGCCATGGCGTTGATGAACGAGATCTTCGTCGCGAGAAAGGCGTTGGCAGACACCTTCACGAGTTCCGCCGTCGCGAAGTCGGTGACGATGCGCGGGGTGCCGAGTTCGAGCGCATGGGCGTACACCTCGTCCATCACCGCAGCGGATGCCTCGTCGCCGGCGCGCACGCCGTAAACCAGCCGGTCGGGCTCCACCGTGTCGCGCACCGCATAGCCCTCGCGCAGGAACTCGGGGTTCCACACCAGTCGCGCACCGGTCGCCTCGATGCGCTCGGCGAGCCTTGCCGCCGTGCCGACAGGCACCGTGCTCTTTCCCGCGATCACATGGCCGGGACCGATATGCGGCAGCAACTCGTCAATCGCCGCGTTCACGAAGCGCAGATCGGCGGCGTTGCCGTCAGCGGTCTGCGGCGTTCCCACTGCGATGAAGTGCACTGTGGCATCCGCAGCCGCAACGACATCCGTCGTGAAGCGCAGCCTGCCGGACACGATCGACTCCGTGAGCAGTTCAGGAAGCCCCGGCTCGAAGAACGGGGGCTCGCCCGCCGAGAGGCGGTCGATCTTCGCCGTGTCCACATCGATGCCCACGACGTCGTGCCCGAGTTTCGCCATCGCCGAAGCGTGCACTGCGCCCAGGTAGCCGCAGCCGATGACCGAGATTCTCATCATTGCCTTTCGTGGCCGGGCGCATGCGCCGCGATCGGATGCCTCCGCCACGGCCGGCGACGCCGGCGATGACGCCAGAGACGACGGTACCCGACCAGTGTCGGCACGCGCTGAACTCGACCGGTCGACGACGGACGGCGCCCATGCCGGGAGCCGTTAGGATTCGTCGCATGGCTGATGCGATTCCGGCCGGGTGGTACCCGAACCCGTGGAACGACGCGGAGGAGCTCTACTGGTCGGGAGCGGACTGGACCGGCATCTCCCGCACCGCGCATCGCCGCAGCGCGCCCGACGCGATGGCGGCGGCTCAGCCCGCATCCGAGGTCGAGGAGTCGACCGTGATGCGGCCGGTCGGTGGCACCTTCGCTCAGGCGACAACGGATGTCCCGCAGCAGGGTGCCTTCGCCCCTGCTACCCCCGAGCCCGCTGCGTTCGTCGCGGCTGCCCCTGAGCCTGCCTCCTTCGGCGCGGCCGCCCCTGAGCCTGCCTCCTTCGGCGCGCCGCCGGCCACCGCCCCTTACGGGCAGACGTACGCCGCGGCGCCCGCCTCCCCAGCGCCGACGTTCGACAATCCGTACTCGGTCGGCCCGCGCATCCAGCAGCCGTACGCCGTGCCGGATGCCGCATCGATCCGCTGGGCGCTCGGCAACGATCAGCCCGTTCACACTGCCGACCGCCGAGCGCGCTTCGGCCTCATCTCGATGATCGTCGGCATCGCGGCCGTGGTCTTCGCGATCATCCCCGGGCTCAGCTTCGCGGCGTGGGTGCCGGCATTCGTCGCCATCGCGTTCGGCATCGTCGCGTTCCTCGGCGACCGTCCCCGCACGTTCGCTCTCACGGGCATCATCACGGGCGGCGCGTCCCTCGCGGTCGGCACAGCGGTGTCCATCTGGTTTCTGGTGCAGCTCGGCACGCTCGGCCACTGACATCCGCGTCAGTACCACCACACGACACCACCACCCACACGACGCATCCGCATCCACTTTGCGCATTCGCAGCCACTTTGCCTGGCTGCAATTGCTCGAACTGGCTGCGGACAGAGGGCGGGTGGGTGACGCGCACAGAGGTAGGCGGGCGCGCTCAGCGCACGCCGGCCATCAGCCGTCTCAGCAGCGGCGCGATCACGGCGAGCGCGGCGCCGACCACGATGGCGATCACGCCGAGGATGCCGAAGTACCAACCCTCGGTCTTCGGCGAGTAGAGCTCGGCGAGCTGTCCGCTGAGCGCAGTCCCGAGTGCGACCGAGAGGAAGAACAACGCCACCATCTGCGCATGGAACCGTTTGGGCGCGAGCTTGGTCGACACCGACAAGCCCACCGGTGACAGCAGCAGCTCCGCGATGGTGAAGACCAGCAGGATGCCCACCATCGCGATCAGCGGCGTGCTGTTGTCGCCGCCGCCCGCGAACGGCAGGAAGAGCAGGAAGGCGACACCCATGATCGCCGTGCCAAGCGCGAACTTGATCGGCGTTGACGGCTGCCGCTCGCCCAGCTTCGTCCAGATCGCGGCGAACACCCCGCTCAGGATGATGATGAAGATCGGGTTGATCGACTGCACCCAGGAGATCGGAAACTCCCAGCCGAACACGTCGCGATTGAGCCGATTGTCGGAGTAGAAGGTCACCACGGTGAATTGCTGCTGGTACAACGACCAG
>DASZMW010000224.1:0-7160 GCA_035551735.1 Humibacter sp.
ATCAAGTCCGGCTCAGCAGGACGCAGTAGCCCAAACTGCGAGTTGCCGCCATCCCATGGGGAACCCCATGTGGGTCTCGGGAGAGACCGGCGGCGCGCTCGGAAACCTATCGAGTAGTTCGACCAAGCGCGCACTCCATCTGTCCTCGGGGCGGATAACCGATGTCAACTGAGCCAGAATCGCACACATGCCGTAGACGCGACTCTTTCGGTCTGGGTCATCGTTCAGGTGGATCAGCAGAGGCGCGTTGTCCGGAATCCGGCCGATCTTGTACGTGAGGCTCCGGTTCCACAAGCGCGCATGGTGTGCCGACACGTTGCGCAGATAGTTCGCCACCTTCATCCAACGAACGAGAACCGCACCCGACACGTCGCCCAGCTCGGCGGAGGCACGTGACCGATCGCCGTCCGTCATGAACCCGAACAGACGAACGAGCTGCCCGAACTCCATGATTTCGGTTGCAACCCAGGTGGGCAGCCGGCTGTCGTACTTCTGCACGTAATGCTTGATGAAGTCCTCGGACTTCGCAGCCCGTTGCTGATGCTCGACATAGCGCTCGTGCCACACCTCGAACGTCGATCGTTCCGGCTCATCGGTGTCGGGCAGACTCGTGCGCTCTAGATCAAGATTCTCGACCTCAAGGTGCCCGAACTTGTGGCGGAGCCCGAGGTGATACCCGACCTTGGAACGCAAGGCAATCTCGATGGTCTCGATGGCATCCAAGACCAGCAGTCGTAGATCCCTGTCAAAGCGCCACATGTCTTCGATCCAGGAGAACTGTGCTCCCGCAATAAACGCGTTGCTTCGAAACTGGACGGATGTGTCTCGCAGGTCCCCCTCCCCGAGAAGCTCGCGGAACGGATACGCGTATGCGCTCACGCGGTAGTAGCCGACAGTCTCAAGGAACCGCGCTGCGCGGTCGCGATCTGAGACCTGAAGCCCATTGCTAGCAAGCTTCTCAACCTGCTGCGACAGCTCGAGGTGGGGCTTGTCGTACTCCACCGGCTACCTCGTTACATAAGAAAACCAGCCCGTACCCGAAGGCAGAGGGGCTGGTGTTTATACAGCAAGAGTACCACGTCGAGGTACCACGTCGACAGGGAGTCTTCCACTCTTCCAAAGTGGAGTATCTAGCCGCACTTTGTGCCTCTGATCAGGCGTTTTCTGACGGCGAACGACCAACAACCGCTTCTGTGTGTCCCCTAGGTGTCCCCGCGAGGACACCTAGGGGACACAGAACACCACTAGTCGAGAAAAATCGAGCCCTGATGAGGCGCGAAAAAAGCGCCTCTGACCAGGACTTTTAGAGCGGAGACGGAGGGATTTGAACCCTCGGTCCCCTTGCGGGGACTCCACCTTAGCAGGGTGGTGCACTCGGCCGGACTATGCGACGTCTCCAGCGTGCCCGCCTGGCGGACACACGCCCACCATCATAACGGACCGAAGTGGGCTCTTCGAACCCGGCAAGGCAGGAGCGCGGAGCGCTAACCGGCGCCGTTCGAACAGGTCTGCGTCGCGGCCGTCTGACCGTGCACATTGTCACTCAATGCCACCGGGGTGGAAGTCGGTGCCGGAGTCGCCGTTGCGGTGCTCTTCTTCGCCTTCTTGTCGCTCGTCGAGGGCGTGCTGGTAGCGGATGGCTGCGCGGCCGGCTGATCGGTCGACGTCACGGAGCCGTCTCCTGTGCCACCCGTGATCTGCACGTACTGGTCGTTGATGATCGCCTGATCGAGGGTCTGTGCGGCCGTATCGTCGGGGATGACCCAGTTCGTGTTATCCGGATTCTCAACGACCGGGTACTGCACGAACGCTATGTTGCTCCAGCTGAGACCCTTGAGGGCCGTGGCGATCTGATAGAGCGTCGTCACGTTCAGGTTGTCGGACAGAGAGACGTTACTGGTGGTCGCCTTCGCGAGCCCCCACACCTTCGCCGGATTGGTCAGCGTGCCGTTGCTCATGATGGTGCGCACCAGCGATGACAGGAAGACCTGCTGGTTACTGATGCGCGACAGATCCGAGCCGTCGACCAAGCCGTGACGGGTGCGCAGGAACTCTGCGGCATCCTGGCCCTTGAGCGTCACGTTGCCTGCCGGCAAGACAAGGCTCGTATCCGGGTCATCGATACCGTCTCCGCCGATACAGACCTGCACGCCACCGACCGCATTCGACATCGCGACCACGCCCTCGAAGGTGACCAGGGCCGCGAACGGAATCTTGATGCCGGTCAACTGCGTGACCGTGTCTGCCACGCAACTCATGCCGCCTTCGGAGAGCGTGCTGTTGAACTGCGCCGCATCCTGCGCCGAGCTGTTGCCACAGGCAGGAACGGGAACCGTCATGTCGCGCGGAAAGCTGACCACGATGGCGTGCGTGTGGTCCGACGAGAGATGCAACAGCATCGTCACGTCGTTGTTTCCCGCGCCCTCACTGTCGTCGAGCGAGCCCCAGGAATCGCCTTGACCGCTGCGGGTATCCGATGCCGCGACCAGGATATTCACGCCACCCTTGAGCGCCGCGATGTTCGGGATGGCCTGCGCAGCTTCACCGCTCAGATGGAACGACTTCTTGGAGTCGCTCACCAGGTTCGCCGCCGCGACACCCGCGATGCCGAGCACACTCACCACGGCGACGACGGCCACCGACGCCACGACCTTGCCGAACGTGGCCCACGGATGCGCGTGCAGACGGCCGTGCCTGGCGATACCCCGCGGCGCCCGCTCACTGCGGGCGGCAGCACGGGTGTGCCTGGTTCCGTGATCCGTCACGCGCGCCGCCTTCCATCTCGTCAGGGCCGATTCGAGTCGTACCCGCCTGCGAATCGGATGCCCGGCGCGGCGCTCGATTCGTGTGTCGTGGTGGTGCTGGGGCATCAGGCCCGCGTTCCAGGCTAAACGACCTCTCTATGCGAAACCCCGCAAGACCTGGGCAAAACCTGAAAGCCGTAGCACGTCACGACTCGCCGCAACGGGTCGGACGCTCCGAGTAGCGTCATTTCGACAGATGAAGGAGTCGCGAATGTCCGATGCTGTGGTGTTCGCCGGTGGCGGGGTCGCCGGCATCGCGTGGGAGCTCGGCGTAGTCGCCGGACTGATGGAGTCGAGCAAGGAACTGGCATCCCTGATCCGAGATCCGCAAACGCGCTACATCGGCACGTCCGCGGGCTCGGCAGTGGCGACACAGCTTGCCGGCGGCCTGGATGTCGACGCCCTCTACGCAGCCCAGCTCTCGTCGGAGACAGCCGAGTTCGACCCGAAGGTCGACGTGGCGAAGCTCTGGGAATCGCTGTCCGCGCTCGACGAGCCCGGACTCACTCAGGAGGAGCGGCTGCAGAACGTCGGCGCCTTCGCCCTCGCCGCGGCGACCGTGACGGAGCCCGAGCGGCTCGTGTCGATCCGCGCCCGCCTACCGCACCTGGACTGGCCCGAGAGGTCGCTGACCATCACTGCGGTGGATGCCGCGACCGGCGCGTTCGTCACCTTCGACCGCAACTCCGACGTCGATCTGCTTCTCGCTGTCGCGGCGAGCTGCGCCGTGCCAGGAGTGTGGCCGCCGGTGACGATCGGCGACCGCAAGTACGTCGACGGCGGCGTGCGCACCTCGGCCAACGCTGACCTCGCAGCCGGCAGCGAGCGCGTGCTGATCATCACGCCTTCTGCGGCGGATGCCCCCGAAGGAATGCTCTCGGTATCGCAGGCGGAGCTCGCCGCGCTCGGCGACGCGCAGGTGGCGATCGTGTCGGCCGACGCCGCGTCGATCGCGGCGTTCGGTGTGAACCCGCTCGATCCGGCGACCCGACCCGAGTCGGCGCTCGCGGGCCGCGAGCTCGGCCGGCGCGAGGCATCCCGCGCCGCCGCCCTCTTATCCCCGGCTCCCTGAGCGAGCGGAGCGCCCTTCGACTCGCTGCGCTCGCTTAGAGGGCTGGGGTGGTGGCCAGGTCGCGGAGCCAGTCGAGGGCTACCGGGAGCGCCTGGAGCACCGCGATGTGGCCGTCGGCGGGGCGCAGCCAGAGCTGGGCGGAGGGCAGGTTCGCCGCGAGCCACTCGCCGTGCGGACGCGGGATGACGCGATCGCGACCGCCCTGCACGACGAGCACGGGGCATCCGATCGCCGCGATCTCGACGCCCCACGGCCGAGTGAGTGCCACATCGTCGTCGATCTCACCCCACGGCACGCCACCGTCGGCCGTGGCGAGCGCTGAGGCGCGATTCGCGTCGGCGCCGAGCGAGGACCATGGGCCGTCGAGCGCCTTCCAGTCCACGTCGACGAATACCGTCTCGTCGAACTCCGTCGTCTCGCCGTAGGCCCTGCGGGCTTCGCGTCCGTGCAGCGCCGACTCGAGACCGCCTGGCGAGGTCATTCCCGCGAACCAGGGGTAGGCATCCGTGTAGGGAGCGACGCCGGCGAACGTCACGACGCCGAAGATCCGGGGATCGAGTGCAGCGCAGGCGAGCGCGTGCGGCCCGCCACCGGATGCCCCGACCGTCGCGTACCGCGCCAGCCCGAGGGCGTCGGCCACCGCGACGACGTCGGCGGAGGCATCCGCCACGGTGCGACCAGGCAGCACCGTCGTTCCCGGGTAGCCCGCGCGTGCGCACGAGACGACACGGATGCCCCGCACGGCCGCCGCGTCGACCACCGGCGGCAGCAGGCTTCCGGTCTGGGGTGTGCCGTGATGCCAGACGATGGTGAGGTCGCCGCTGTCGGCGCCGGTGTCCCAGGTTCGTACCACGCGGCCGTTCGGCAGCTCGATGTCTTGCGCGGTCGTCATGGCACTCCGTTCGTTGTGGTCATCGTCTTTAGAGAGACTGAGCGAAGCGCCCTTCGACTCGCTTCGCTCGCTCAGGGAGCTGGTACGGGAGCTGAGCGTTGGCGCTTCGACTCGCTTCGCTCGCTCAGGGAACTGGAGGCACTTCGCTCGCTCAGGGAACTGGGGTCCACGGTAGCCCACGGCGGCGGCGCGTCCCCGGTACCTTTTAACGTTGGCGAAAGGGGGCGCGGTGGCCTGGTTCAACTGGCGGCGGCGCCGCATCCTGACGCCCTACAACGATGCGGCCATCAACGAGCGGCCGACGGCCACGGTGGAGCAGTCCGTGGCCGAGGGACTGATGATCGCGGAGTACGCGGTGCGCATGCGTCTCAAGAACGACATCGCGATCGGTGCGATCGTGTCGCCGCTTGCCTACGACGCGCGCTCGTACCTGCCGCAGGCATCCGCAGCGTTCACGGAGCTCGCGGATGAGTCGCAGCAGGCATCCGACCGGCTCACCGAGGAGTTGGCGAACACGATCGGACGCTTGGGCAAGGCGCAGCACGTGCACGACTACCGGCGCGGCGACGAGGCGAACGTACGGCACAGGCTCATGGTGTCGACCGAGGCCGCGAGCCTGCTGCGGCAGAAGGCCGGCGAAGAGGACTACCTGCTGGGGCTCATCGAGCAGGCGCGACAGGATGCCTGGCACGAGGTCAGCGCATCGCTTGTCGACCACGCCCTGCTGTACTCGCCGGACGCGCAGCCGCGTCTCGACCCGGTCGACCGAGACATCGAGCTGGCCAGTCTGCGCGCCGAACTCGATGCGCTGACCGAGGCGTAGGCAGTACCTGGCGGCGGGACCGCCTAGTTTCGGGGCCGAAGCCCGTCGACAAGCAGGTCGAGCAGCCGACCGATACGACTCTGATCCTTCGCGTCACGCGTGGCAACGAAGATGCCGACGAGCATGTCGGTGACGTCGGCGGCTGTGACGTCGGCGCGGATCGTACCGTCTGCTGCGCCGGCCGCGAGCAGCCTGCCGATCGTTCCGCTGATGCGTTCACGGGTGTCCGACATGCGGAGCGTCCCGGATGACCACGCGGCGCGCAGGGCATTGGGCATCCCCTGCTTGGTGGCGACGAAGTGCGAGTACGTGTCCATCCAGAGGCGAAGCGCCTCGAAACCGGCGTGTTCGACAAGCAGCGCCTCAGCTGCATTAACCACGTCGTCCAGCTCGGAGACGTAGAGCGTCTCGACGAGCGCCTCCCGCGTCGGGAAATGCCGGTACAGCGTGCCGATGCCCACGCCCGCCGCACGGGCGATGCTCTCGAGGGACACGGACGTGTCGTCATCGGCCGCGGCGAACGCCTCCCGCGCCGTCGCCAGCAGCAGGGTGCGGTTGCGCGCGGCGTCGGCACGCATGCGCGGTGCTTCGGTGGTAGACATCCGGAGGCCCCTCCGTTACGCTGGATGAATCGGAGAGTCCTCCGCTTACTGCATCCATCATACGACGCGGGTGCTCGGGTAGCGCGGACTTCGATTCAAGAGAGAAGGCATCGCCCCCATGACAATCAAGAACACACCAGGCGGAACGCTGACCATCGCGCGGCGCGAGGTCGCTCGCATCGGCTACGGCGCCATGCAGCTGGAGCGGCTGTCGCACGATCCGGATGCCGCGGCATCCGTGCTGCGTCACGCTCTCGACCGCGGCGTCGACCACATCGATACCGCCGAGTTCTACGGCAACGGGTTCGTCAACTCGGTGATCCGCTCCGTCGCCGGCACACGGAGCGACGTGTTCGTCGCGACGAAGATCGGTGCGACCCCGAACCCCGGCGGACCTCTCCCCCTTCGCGCCGCTCAACGGCCGGAGCAACTGCGCGCGAGCGTAGAGGACAATCTGCGGTCGCTGGGCACGGACATCCTCGACCTCGTGTACCTGCGGCGCATGGATGTCGGCCCCGGCCTCCGACCCGAAGGCGACCAGATCGTGCCGATGGACGACCAGCTGGCGACCTTGACCGCCCTGCGCGACGAGGGCAAGATCGCCGCGCTCGGCATCAGCGCCGTGGATGCCGACGGCGTGCGCCACGCGCTCCCGGCCGGCATCACGGCGGTGCAGAACGCCTACAGCCTGGTCGACAGGCAGTTCGAGGGCATGCTCGAGCTGTGCTCGGCCGAGGGCGTCGCGTGGGTCCCGTACTTCCCGCTCGGCGGAGCGTTCCCCGGGCTGGCAAAGGTCACCGAGCAGCCCGCTGTGCTGGATGCCGCCACCCGCCTCGGCGCCGCTCCCTCGCAGATCGGACTCGCGTGGCTGCTGCAACACTCCCCCGACATCGCGCTGATCCCCGGGACTGCGAGCATCGAGCACCTCGACGAGAACCTCGCGGTCGCATCCATCGAGCTGGACACG
>DASZMW010000225.1:0-5951 GCA_035551735.1 Humibacter sp.
CCTGTTGCCCGGCCCCCAGTTCATCGCCTATCTGGCGATGTGGATCATCATTCCCGGCGAGCAGCGGCGACCGGTCGCCGTCTAGGGTTGGTGATCGTCGAGGGCGGTTCTCCTCTCGAGCCTTGCCACGACTGGGCCAGAAAGTGGGCTACGAGGCCACCCCGTGCTCGGATGGCCGACGGAAACGCGAGAGAACACCGAGGTGTTCCTCCGTCAGGGAGACGTGTTCGCTGCGCTACCGCCTGACGCGCATCCGGCGTCGGCCGGTACGACAGTTACGTCGACACGGATAGTGACCTTCCCGCCGTCTGTAGGGGCGAACTCGAAACCTAAGGAGTCGTCCTGCTTCTGCAGGTACCGCTCGGTCATGGCCGACAGTTGTCCTGGACCAGTCATGGTGCCATTCGCCACCAGGCCGGTGACCGGGTGGGCAGTGAGCCACACCTTGGCGGCATCCACATTGGAGGAAGGCGTCGACCACCACTTGGTGGCTCGTACCAGCCAGTCGCACGCCACCAATGTGGCCGGCTGCTTCGGAGCACCCACCGGCGCAGCGCCCAAAGCGTGAACGCCGGGCGGCGGCGTTGCTGCGATGATCCATTTCTTCGCGAGAGCGAGCGCGGCGGCATCTGTCGGAGGCGTGCCCCCGTAGCCAGTAACGGGACCGGGGACGACCGCAGGCATCCACGATGGATCAGCTCGACCGTTCGTCGGACCGCCACGCTGTTGGTGGCGTGACGGCCGAACACGCAGTGAGGGCGACGAGAGACAGCGAGACTACGCCGACGAGCCTCGCGGTACCTCGCACCATTTCCCTCATCGTGCCTCCGAGCGAATGCTTGCACACTTGCGGGCGAGAGGGCGAGCAGCACCTCGGATCGTACCGTCGGGGAGGAGCGGAGAGAACGCCGCCGGAGGAGCGATCAGCTCGTGAGCATCCGCGTCAGCTCGTCGACGAGCCGTTCATCCGGCGGTGTGCGTGTGGCGAGCACCCGGTACCAGATCACGCCGAACACGACGTCCGGAACCGTTTCGGGGCGAAGGTCGCGCGGGAAATCTCCACGGGAGCGCGCGCGGTCGACGATCACGGCGAGCGCCTCGCGACGACTCTTCAGAAACTGCTCGCGAAACACCTCGCCGAACTCCGCGTCCACCTGGGCCTCACCCATCAGCGCCGCGAGGAGCTCGACGACGCCGGGAGTGCGTCCGACATCGAACGACTCCGTCAGAAACGCCCTGAGATCTTCGTCGTAACTACCGTGGTCGGCTGTCGACACGACCAGCTCGGCGTTGAGTGTCACGGCCTCCATGAGAACGTGCGCCTTCGACGGCCACCAGCGGTAGATGGTCTGCTTGCCGACGCCGGCCCCAGCTGCGATGCCCTCGATCGTGAGTGCGCGCAGTCCGGATTCGGTGAAGAGCGCGAAGGCGGCGCTGAGGATGGCATCCCGGCTCTGCTCGCTGCGTTTTCGCCCGGCCTTCGAGGTTCGATCGGATGCCTGCACCTTGTTCACACTGCCATGCTAATCTGCATTTCGAGACGGTACGGTTCGAAATAGGAGAAGATCATGACATCCACATCACTCGTCATCGGGGGAACGTCGGGAATCGGACTCGCGACGGCGGTGCGCTTGGCTGCAGTGGGCGACAGCGTGCACGTCGCCGGTCGCGGGGCCGAGCGCGTTGCGGCGGCGACGGGCGAGCATCCGGAGCTTGTCGGGCACGTCCTCGACGCGAACGACCGACGCGCGCTCGACTCAGTGCTCGCCGAGCTCGGAACACTCGACCGCCTCGTGGTCACGGTTGCGAGCAGCGCCGGCGCCGGAGCGTTCTCGACGCTCGATGTCGATGTGCTGCGATCGGCGTTCGACGCCAAGTACTGGCCGACGGTGACGAGCATCCAGGCAGCGATCCCGCACCTGGCAGAGGAGGGGTCCATCACCCTGATCGGGGCCATCACGGCGCGCATGGGCATGAACGAGACGGCCGGAATCGGGTCATTGAACGCGGCGGTGGAGGGACTCGTGCGGCCGCTCGCGACGGAGCTCGCCCCGATCAGAGTGAATGCGGTCAGCCCGGGAGGCGTCGACACCCCTTGGTGGGATTTCATGCCGGCCGAACTGCGCGCGCAGCTGTTCGCGCAGACCGCAGCGACTCTGGCCGTCAGACACGTCGCCACGGCAGACGAGGTGGCGGAGGCGGTCGTCTTCGCGGCGACCAATCGCAACCTCACCGGCACCGTGATCGAGACCGACGGCGGTGCGAGGCTCGGGCCGGTCGCCGCCTGACGGATGTCCGCTGCCCGCGTTACAGCGCCAGGTCCGCACTACTGCGCCCGCTCTTGCGGCGCAAGAGTGCGGACCTGGCGTAGACAGGGAGTGCCTGCGTCACTACCCGCTAGAAGCCGAGCAGCCCCAGGATGTAGTCCACCAGTTGCTGAATCAGGTTCGCGAGCGTGTCGAAGATCGACCCCCTCGACACGGTCACACTCGCGGATGCCACGGTGTGGTTCCCCGAATCCACCAGGTGAACCGTCTGTGCCCCCGTCTTCGCCCCGAGGGGGACGTTGACGGTGGCCGCGAGCACGCCGTTGGCGCCGACGCGCACCGTGCCCAGCTTCGTGGTGCCGAGCTGCACCGTGTAGCTGCCGGGCGACAGGAACGTACCGCCGACGGCGAGCGAGCCACCCGTCTTCACCGACGTCGGATCGACGATGAAGGTGGGCGCGATGGACAGGCTTCGCGTCGCGGACACGTTGCCAGCGGCATCCGTCGCCCGGTAGCTCACGGTGTGCGCACCCGTGACGACGATCGGCGCCGAGTACGTCTGCCATCCTCCGCCGTCGATCGCGTACTGCACGTTCGCGACGCCCGACCCGGAGTCGCTCGCGGTGATGCTCACCGTCGCGGTCTTCGGGTTCGTCGCAGCGGATGCCGTCGGCGCCGTGCCGTCGACCTTGCCGCTCCACGTCGCAACGGCTTCGACATCGCCGTCGGCATCCTTCGCGGTGACGGCGACCGTGTGCTCCCCGTCGCCGAGCGCGATCGGACCGGTCACCGCGGCTGCGGCTCCGCCGTCGACGCTCGCCGTCAGCGCGGCCGAGGTATCACCCGTGACGGCGACCGTCAGCGACAACGGACCCCGGTACCATCCGGATGCCGACGCCGCCGACGACGTCGCGAACGTGATCGATGTGGTGGGCGTGCCTGCCGGGGGATAGTCGACGATGTACGCCGTCGACCCGGTCGGCGACGTCGCTGACACGGTGTTGCCCGTGTTGTTGACGCCGTGCGTGATGCCTCCGCCACCGTTCAGGAACTGCGTGACCACGTGGTGGAACGTCACGTTCGGGTTCACCGGCGCCTGGATGGCGGACTCGGCGAACACGTTCTGGTCGACCCCGCCCGGTTCGCGCGTCGGATCGAAGAACGAGTAGACGCCGAGGCCGTATGCGTGGTGACTCGTCACGGAGCTCGCCACCTGGTACGAGGCGTAGCCGTCACGGGTGCCGTCCATCCAGTCCGCCTGGGTCGGCGGGTCGTAGGGCAGCTCGCTCTGGTAGAACACCGTCGTTCCGTCATTGCCGTTCCAGACGACCTGCGCCTTCTGGTAGTGCTCGACGAAGAGACCGGTCGCTGTGACGTGGTCGCCGTTCAGGATCAGGCCGTGTTCAGCCGTGTTGTCGGTCCATCCGACACCCGTGCCGTGATCGGCACGCCATGACCAGATGTCGTCGAGCAGCACGTTGTCGCTGTTCACGACGATCGCTGTCTTCACGCTGCCGGCGTGGGCGCCACCGATGCGAACGAACACGTCGCTCAGCGTCGTCGGGTCGGTGGAGTCGCTGACGGAGGCATCCTTCGGACCCACCTGGATGAGCACGTCGCTCGTCTTCGCACCCGCGTCGATGGTGACGCCAGCGACCTTCACGCCTTTGACATCGCCGATCTCGATCGCCGCGTTGCCGTTCGTCGGCGACAGCGTCGCCTCACCTTGACCGAGGATCACGGTGTCGGCGCGCGTCACTTTCAGCGACTCGCTCAGGTCGTAGACGCCGGGCGTGACGATCAGGTTCTTGCCTGCGGCCAGCTGCGCGTTGATCGTCGCGGCCGAGTCGCTCGGCTTGGCGATGAAGAACGAGTCGATGCCGAGGGATGTGCCGTGTGCGGCATCCGTCGACCAGTCGGCTCCCGAGGCATCCTGCTTCGCGTTCGGCACGAACACCTTGTACTGCCCGCCGTCGACATAGAGGAACGGCGCCTCGCGACTCTCGGGGGTGGAGCTCAGTGTCGTGTACGGCGGGGACGGATAGGAGGCGTCGCTCGGCGCGCCTTGCACACCGGAGAACACCTGGTTCCAGACGGCGCCGTCCCAGCTGCCCACCGTGCTGTCACGTGTGTACCACTGCTGCTGCGAGCCGTTCTGAACCGTGCCGGCCACTTTCGAATCAGCGATGTAGCCGCCCGAGGCGTAGGCGCCGAAGCGTCCGAACACCGTCAGGTTGCCGGTGATGTCGACGCGACGCAGCGGGGATGCCTGCGACACCGCCCACCGCATCGTGTTCTGGTCGGTGATGCCCTCCGGGTACGTGCGCGAGGCGTCGTCGCCCAGCGGCTCCTGGATCGGGTTGATCTTCACGTTGCTCAAACTGCGCCAGAAGTTGTCAAGCGACCCTGGGCTCTGTGCTGCCCACGGCTGGGTCGGGTCGGACTGCACGGGCTCGACGTGCAGAGCGCCGTTGACCGTCACGTCGTCGGGCGATGCGCCGAGGCCGGCGACCGACTCGTAGAAGCCGACGTTCGCGTTGACGATGTTCGTCGCCGTCGTGTTGTCGGTGTCGGTTCCGCAGCCGTAAGTGCCCGGCAGGAAGTACACCTGGTGGCGGTTCGCGGAGAACTCGTCCTCATTCGAGACAGCGGCCAGCTTTGCGTTGATCTGCGCGTTGGTCATGCTCGGGTCGAGGATCACCACGTTGTCGCCGAAGTCGGGCGCGGCCGGTGCGACGTACGAGCCGTCTGGCTGGCATCCGGCGTTCAGGGTCGGATCGTCGTTGCCGTCCGCCCCGCTCGAAAAGACCTGCAACTCGTAGATCGAGTAGCCGTACGGCGTGCCACGCACGGTGCCGTAGACGCGGATGAACCGCCCGCTGCCGGTCACGTCGAGGGTCTGCGTGCCACCGGTCGCGGTCGCCGTGGAGTAAATGTCGGTCCAGTCCTTGCCGTTCTCGGATGTCTGCACCTGGAACGAGCTGGAATAGGCGGCCTCCCAGGTGATCGAGACTCCACAGATCGCCTGGCTCGAACCGAGGTCGACCTGCAACCACTGCGGGTCGCTAGCTGCACTCGACCAGCGGGTGGTGCCGTTGCCGTCCACGGCAGCGGATGCCGCGAACTGGTTCGCGTCTTGCGTGCTCGACGCGGTCGCCGGTTGGTTCAATGCGATGTTTGTCGTCGAGCAGGTCGGATCGCTCGTGTCGGCGCTGGTCGGCGTCGACAAGGTCGCGGCCCTGCCGTGAGCGAGCGGAGCGGCGTTGGCCGGCAGGCTGCCGGCGAGGCTGAGGCCCGTGATCGCGAGTGCTGCCGTCGCCAGGAGGGTCACCACCCTCGATGTTCGGCGCGGACGCGTGGCAGAACTACTCACGATGTTCTCCTTTGAACAGGCTTGAGAAACTGCGACACCTGGCGTGCACGCAAGACGTGCGAACAGGACTCACTTCCGCCAAGGCGTGATGAAAGTGTGGTCCGTTTGCTGAGCGCCTGTCAAGGGTCTGCTATCCGGTTCCCCAGTGCGCCGTGATGGCGAAGCGGTCGAACGTGCCGGGATCTCAGCCCAGGAGATGCCGCAGGTATCGCTCGGGCGCGTCGAGATACGACCGCCAGTGCTGCACGAGTTCGAGGTCCTCCCAGGCCGCGCCGCGTATCCCCCACGGCCCGATCTCGAGGATGTTCGCC
>DASZMW010000226.1:0-18079 GCA_035551735.1 Humibacter sp.
CGGTCGAGTTCGGCGAGATCTTCGCTCTCGGTGGGCTCCACCATGAGGGTCCCCGCGACGGGGAAGCTCATCGTCGGAGCGTGGAAGCCGTAGTCGATGAGGCGCTTGGCGACATCGTCGACAGTGACGCCCGTGGCATCCGTGAGCGGTCGGATGTCGAGAATGCACTCGTGCGCCACCAAGCCCCGCTCGCCCGCGTAGAGCACCGGGTAGTGGTCCCTGAGACGCGCTGCCACGTAGTTGGCCGAGACCACAGCGACGCCCGTCGCGCGCGCGAGACCATCGGCGCCCATCATGCGCACGTATGCCCATGAGATCGGCAGGATGCTCGGACTCCCGTAGGGTGCGGCCGACACGGGTGCGCCCTCGTGGGCGTAGCCGACGTGATCGTTCGACTGCATGAGCGGATGCCCCGGCAGATACGGTGCCAGGTGCGCTTTCGCCCCCACGGGACCGACGCCCGGCCCACCGCCTCCGTGCGGGACGCAGAACGTCTTGTGCAGGTTGAGATGCGACACATCGCCGCCGAAGTCGCCGAACCGGGCGAAGCCGAGCAGCGCGTTGAGGTTCGCGCCGTCGATGTAGACCTGTCCGCCTGCCTCGTGCACGGCGTCGATCACCGCGACGACCTCGTGCTCGTAGACGCCGTGCGTCGACGGATACGTGATCATCAGCGCGGCCAGCTCTGAGGCGTGCTCGGCCACCTTGGCGCGCAGGTCGTCGAGGTCGACGTTGCCTGAGTCATCCGTCGCGACGACGACCACACGCATGCCGGCGAGTACGGCTGAGGCGGCGTTCGTGCCGTGTGCGGACTGCGGGATGAGACACACCGTGCGATGCGTGTCGCCGTTGAAGTCGTGATAGCCGCGGATGGCGAGCAGCCCAGCCAGCTCGCCCTGGCTGCCGGCGTTGGGTTGCAGAGACACGGTGTCGTAACCGGTGAGCTCCGCGAGCCACGTCTCGAGCTGGGCGATCAGGTCGAGGTAACCCGCGACATCCTCCGCCGGGGCGAACGGGTGCAGCGACGCGAACTCCGGCCACGTGACCGCTGCCATCTCGGTGGCGGCGTTGAGCTTCATGGTGCACGACCCGAGCGGGATCATGCCGCGGTCGAGGGCGTAGTCGCGGTCGGCCAGTTGCTTGAGGTAGCGCATCATCGCCGTCTCGGAATGGTACGAGGAGAACACCGGATGCGTGAGGTAGTCGCTCGCGCGAGCGAGCTGCTCCGGGATGACCGGCGAGCCCTCCGGGAACGTCACGTATCCGGTCTCGACTCCGAAGACGTCGACGAGGAGTCGCTCGATGTCGACGCCGTCCGACGCCGTCAGCTCGTCGAAGGCGATGCACACCGTGTCGGCATCGAGCGCCGTGATGAGGAGCCCGGCGCCGTGCGCTGCCGCCACGAACTCGTCGGCCCGACCGGGAACCCGCACGGCGAGGGTGTCGAAGTAGGTGCGGTTGACCAGCTCGATGCCCGCCTGCTGAAGGCGGTGCCCCGCGGCCGCGGCTGCGGCATGCACGCTTTGCGCGATCGCACGGATGCCCCGTGGCCCGTGGTACACGGCATACATCGACGCCATCACGGCGAGCAGTACCTGGGCGGTGCAGATGTTCGAGGTGGCCTTCTCGCGGCGGATGTGCTGCTCGCGGGTCTGCAGGGTGAGGCGGTAGGCGGGCTTGCCTGCGGCATCCTGACTCACACCGACCAGCCTGCCCGGCAGCTGCCGCTCGAGGCCGCTGCGGACCGCCATGTAACCGGCGTGCGGGCCGCCGAAGCCCATCGGAACGCCGAAGCGCTGCGTCGTGCCGACCGCGATGTCGGCGCCGAGCGCGCCGGGCTCCTTGAGCAGTGCCAGCGAGAGCAGATCGGCCGCTGCGACGGCGAGGCCTCCCTTGGCGTGCACTGCTGCGATGACCTCGCTCGGATCCCACACGCGACCCGACGCGGACGGGTACTGGATGAAGGCGCCGAATACGTCGGGGAGGTCTAGGGGGGCGCCCTTCGACTCGCTTCGCTCGCTCAGGGAGCTGGGGGCGCTCAGGGAGGCCAGGTCGAGCTCGATCAGCTCGATACCGACCGCGGCGGCGCGGCCCCGCAGGATCGCGAGGGTCTGGGGAAAGGTATCCGTGTCGACGAGGAACGCGTTGGACTTCGCACGGGATGCCCTGCGGGCCAGGAGCATCCCCTCGGCGACGGCGGTGCCCTCGTCGAGCATCGACGCGTTGGCGATATCGAGCCCCGTGAGGTCGCACACCATCTGCTGGAAGTTGATGAGCGCCTCCAGACGCCCCTGGGAGATCTCCGGCTGGTACGGCGTGTATGCCGTGTACCAGCTGGGGTTCTCGAGCACATTGCGCTGAATGACGGCGGGCGTGAGCGTGCCGTAGTAGCCCTGCCCGATGAACGACGTGCCGACGCTGTTACGGGATGCCAGCTGCCGCAGTTCGCGCAATGCCTCGCGTTCGCTCACGCCCTGGAGCGGCAAGGTGCGGCCCGGCAACTCGACGTCGGCCGGCAACTGGATGCCCTCCGGCACCGCCGTGCGCACGAGCTCGTCGACGGAATCGAAACCAAGCGTGGCAAGCATGCGTGCGGTCGCGTCGGCATCCGGCCCGATGTGCCGGTCGGCGAACGCCGCGCGCAGGTTCCCCGAGCTCGTGATCCCGGTCACGCCACCGTGCTCGTCCGGTGCGGCGCTCACGCGCCGGCGCCCGTGAGTGCCGCGTAGGCCGAGGAATCCAGCAGGTCTTCGAGGAGCGCGACGTCTGAGACGCGCACCTTCACGAGCCAGCCCTCGCCGAACGGATCGGTGTTGACCAGCTCTGGCGAGTCGACCACGGCGTCGTTGATCTCGACGACCTCGCCGCTGACCGGCGCGAACAGCTCGCCGACCGACTTCGTCGACTCGATCTCGCCGACCACTGCGCCCTCTGCTGCGTCGCTGCCGACGGCCGGAAGGTCGACGAACACGACGTCGCCGAGCTTCTCCGCTGCGTAGTCGGTGATGCCGACAGTTGCGATGTCGCCGTCGAGAAGCACCCACTCGTGCTCCGCGGTGTAACGGCGGTCTGAAGGCAATGCCATGTCAGTTCTTCTTTCTGCGGTAGAAGGGCAGGTTGGTGACGGTGAACGCGACGCGTGTTCCGCGCACGTCAACATCGAGTTCGGTACCCGGGCTGCTGAGATCGGCGTCGACGAAGGCCATGGCGATCGGATGTCCCAACGTCGGAGACAGCGCACCCGATGTCACGCGGCCCACCGGCTCGCCATCGCTCCCGCGGGCGAAGAGGAGGTAGTCGGCGCGTGCCGCTCGCTTGCCGTCACCGGTGAGGCCGACGAGCACGCGGGCATCCGCCGGTGGCCCCGCCTCGATCGCGGTGCGTCCGATGAAGTCGGCCGGCTTGTCGAGCGCGACGACGCGCCCGAGCCCTGCCTGCGAGGGGAAGGTGTGCTCGGTGAGCTCGTGGCCGTAGAGCGGCATGCCCGCTTCGAGCCGGAGCGTGTCCCGGCTGGCGAGCCCGGCCGGCACGATGCCGGCTCCCGCGCCCGTTTCGAGCAGGGCATCCCAGAGCGCCGGAGCATTGTCTGGCGCGACGTAGAGCTCGAAGCCGTCCTCACCGGTGTACCCGGTGCGGGCGATCAGCACGGGGTGGTCCTGGAACGTGCCGGACAGCGACCGGTAGTACCTGAGCCCGGCGAGCGCGTTCTCGACGTCGGGCTCCTCGCGATCCTCGGGCCGATCGTCGCCGGCCTCGATGCCGAGCTCCTCGACGTTCTGCAGGATCTCGAGAGCACGAGGGCCCTGGATCGCGATCAGCGCGATGTCGTCAGACTCGTCGTAGACATCCGCGTCGAAGGACGCCGCCCGCTGCGTGAGCGCGTCGGCCACCGTCTGCCGGTTGGCCGCGTTCGCCACCACGAAATACCTGTCTGCGCCGGTGCGGTACACCACGAGGTCGTCGATGATGCCGCCGGAGTCGTTCAGCAGAAGCGTGTACTTCGCCTGACCCTGTTCGAGCGCGGAGAGCCGTCCGGCGAGCGCATGATCGAGGGCGTCGGCGGCCTGTGGCCCGAGAACGACGATCTCGCCCATGTGCGAGAGGTCGAAGAGCCCGGCTGCGGTGCGCACTGCATGGTGTTCGGCGAGATCGCTCGAATACCGAACCGGCATCTGCCAGCCGGCGAAGTCGGTGAAGCTTGCGCCTGCCGCCACGTGAGCGTCGTTCAGCGGCGAGAGCTGAGCCATGGGAGTTCTCCGATCTGCTTCGCGACTCGCAGAATTCCTGGAGGAACCTACGGGCCGGTCGAGAGGCCGCACACGTGATGTGTGCGCAAGAACTCCCCCTCTGTCATGAAGGCCTGAGAGATTCGCTCCGGCACTGCCGGCGCTTTCACCTTGGGCGAGACCGCGACCTGCGCCGCGAGCTGCTCTCCAGAGTGGCCAGTTCGATGCGGTAGGGATACCTGAGAGATTGTCGGGGAGGATTGCTCCTTCGGTGTCCGTGTGCGGGGTTCCCGCGCGGACTCTCCCGCATCGACCGTGTGGCCCGGTCTTCAGTTGTGCGATCAGCCTACCGTGCAGAGGGGCTGCGGAGTGCTGAAGGGTAGCGGCAGCGCGGATCGTGAAAGGCCGTCCTCGATCGCCTCGCGGCCCGGTATACGAGGAGAAGCGCCTTCACCTGAACGCGGATGGATTCTGGTCACATGCACCTTAAGGTGTACTATGAGTTCAGGTCACTAAAACCTTTACTCGGATGACAGACGACACAACACCCAAGGGCACGACCGCGGCAGCCGAAAGCGATCCGGCAGCCGCCGACACGGATGCCCGCACTTCGCCCGACGCCGAGGCGATCGGCCTTGCCGTATCGACCGTCATCTTCGCCCTCCGAACAGACGACCGGTTCGGCGCCCAGGGCGTTGCCCCCACGCTGTGGTTGCCGCTGGTGCGACGCATCCGGGATCCGTTCGACGGCAGATGGGCGCTTCCCGGCGGACCGCTGGGCTTAACGGAGGGACTAGCGGGCGCCGCCCGTCGCACCCTCGGCGAGACGACGGGGCTGGCGCCGCGCTACCTGGAGCAGCTCTACGCTTTCGGCGACGTCGACCGCTCCCCCGCGGGCCGGATGGTCTCCGTCGTGTACTGGGCGCTCGTTCGGTCGGAGGAGGCCGCACGGGCGACGGTCGGTCAGAACGTGCGCTGGTTCCCCGCCGACGAGTTGCCCGAACTGGCCTTCGATCACAACCTGATCGTCGACTACGCGTTGTGGCGGCTGCGCACGAAGATGGAGTACTCCCGCATCGCCCACGCGCTTCTCGGCGAGACCTTCACGCTCGCGCAGCTACGCGAGGTGCATGAGGCGGTGCTCGGCAAGCGGCTCGATCCGGCCAACTTCCGTCGTGCGATCGAGGGCTCGGACTCCATCGTCGACACCGGAGAATTCGTCACCGGCGCCAGGAACCGGCCGCCGAAGCTCTATCGCTACGACGCATCCGTCGATCTCGCGGACAACGGACCGCTGCCGCACCCGTGACCTTGCTTGGTGCTGACCCTTCGACTCGCTTCGCTCGCTCAGGGAGCTGGGCAGTTCGCTCCGCGGCTCCTGAGCGAGCGAAGTGAGACGAAGGGCGCTCCGGAAATCGAATCACACGAAAGAAGAGAAGGCATCGAACATGACACTCGTCGCCTCGGTCGACCACACCATCCGTCTCATCGATACGGGTGAAGAATCCGGCGAGATCTGCACGCCCGACCTCGTCGAGGCACCGTGGGCCTTCGATCTCGGGATGCCCGGCTCTGCGCCGGGGTACGGTCCCGGCGCATCCATGGCCGACCCGATTCCTGCGGACGCCCCGCGCCAGGGCGAGCTGCCGCAGCGCTATCGCGACGCGTCCGCCGATGAGCTGGCCGAGCGCATCCGGGTCGCCAAAGACACCCTCGGCAACCGGGTCATGGTGCTCGGACACTTTTACCAACGCGACGAGGTGGTGCAGTACGCCGACTTCGTCGGCGACTCGTTCCAGCTGGCCAATGCCGCCAAGGCGCATCCCGAGGCCGAGGCGATCGTGTTCTGCGGCGTGCACTTCATGGCAGAGACGGCCGACATCCTGACCTCCGCCGAGCAGAGCGTGATCCTCCCGAACCTGGCGGCAGGCTGCTCGATGGCAGACATGGCCGACATCGACTCCGTCGAAGAGGCGTGGGAGCAGCTCATGGGGGTCTATGCCGATGAGCAGGGCGGCGGCGAGGGGGATGCCGCCGACACGGCATCCGTGATCCCCGTCACCTACATGAACTCCTCGGCGGCGCTGAAGGCGTTCTGCGGCCGCCACGGCGGCATCGTCTGCACGTCGTCGAACGCGGCCACCGTGCTGCGCTGGGCGTTCGAGCGCGGCAAGCGGGTGCTGTTCTTCCCCGACCAGCACCTCGGGCGCAACACGGCGAAGGCGATGGGCATCCCCGTCGAGCTGATGCCGATGTGGAATCCGCGCAAGAGCCTCGGCGGCAACGACGCGGAGTCGCTGACGGCAGCCAAGGTGATCCTGTGGCAGGGGTTCTGCTCCGTGCACAAGAGGTTCTCGGTGTCGCAGATTCGTAAGGCGCGAGCAGAGCACCCCGGTGTGCGCGTGATCGTGCATCCTGAGTCCTCGATGGAGGTCGTCGACGCCGCTGACGAGTACGGGTCGACCGATTACATCGTCAAGGCGATCCAGGCGGCGCCCGCCGGATCGACGTTCGCGATCGGCACCGAGATCAATCTGGTGCAGCGGCTTGCGGCCGAGTATCCGCAGCACACGATCTTCTGCCTCGACTCGGTGGTGTGCCCGTGCTCGACGATGTATCGCATCCACCCTGGATACCTCGCGTGGGTGCTCGAGTCGTTCGTGGCAGGCGAAGTCGTCAACCAGGTGAGCGTCTCGCCCGAGGTCGCAGCCGACGCCAGGGTTGCCCTCGAGCGGATGCTCGCCGCCCGCCCCGACACGACGATGGCGGCCTGAGGATGGGCATGCTCGCGGGCGTCTCGCGACCGCGCGTGATCGTGGTGGGCAGCGGCATTGCAGGGCTCACGGCCGCGCTGCGCGCGAGCACGTTCGCCGATGTCACCGTCGTGACGAAGGCCGCGCTGCCCGAGAGCAACACGTTGTATGCCCAAGGTGGCATCGCCGCTGCCCTGTTCGACGACGACAGCGCCGAGCTGCACATCGCCGACACGCTGCATGCCGGGGCCGGGTTGAGTGACGAGGATGCCGTGCGCATCCTCTGCACCGAAGGTCCAGGGCTCGTGCGCGAGCTGATCGGGTTCGGGGTGCCGTTCGACCGCGACGGTCGCGACCTCGCGCGCGGGCTCGAGGCCGCCCACTCGCGCGCCCGCGTGCTGCACGCCGGCGGGGATGCCACTGGCCGCGCGATCGAGCTCGCTCTGGCGGCGCGGCTGAGGGCATCCGGAGTTCGAGTGATCGAGCACGCGATGCTCACCGATCTGGTGATGGACGACGACCGGGTGACGGGGGTGCGCACCTTCGACGATCACGTGTTCACGACCCTGGCGGCCGAGGCCGTGATCCTTGCCACCGGCGGGGCCGGTCGCCTCTATGCGCACACCACGAACCCCGCAGTCGCGACCGGCGACGGTGTCGCCGCCGCGTGGCGGGCCGGGGCCGAGCTGGCCGATCTGGAGTTCTACCAGTTCCACCCGACGACGCTCGCTATTCCGGGTGGCAAGCTCGTCTCCGAAGCTGTGCGCGGCGAGGGCGCGGTGCTGCTGGATGCCGCGGGCGAACGCTTCATGACCCGCGTGCACCCCGACGCCGAACTGGCGCCGCGCGACGTCGTGGCCAGGGCGATCGCCGCGACCATGGCAGGGCAAGGCGGATCCCCCGTGCTGTTGGACGCCACGCACCTCGGCCGCGGGTTCCTCGCCAAGCGGTTCCCGACCATTCAAGCCGCCACGCGCGCTGGGGGGTTCGACTGGGCGCGCGAGCCGATCCCCGTCACGCCAGCTGCCCACTACTGGATGGGCGGCGTGAAGACGGATGCCTGGGCCCGCACCAGCCTGCCGGGCCTGTACGCCGTCGGGGAGGTGGCGTGCACAGGAGCCCAGGGTGCCAACCGCCTGGCGTCCAACTCGCTTCTCGAGGGCCTCGTCTTCGCCGCACGCGCTGTCGACGCCCTGCGGGTGGCGGATCTCGTGTGCTCCAGCGCTGACGACGGCGCCGTCGAGGCGGGGCCGGCCCGGCCGGATGGCGATCGCGACGGCCTGCCCGAGGTTCGATCCGCCACCGGCGATCTCGGGGATCTCGTGCGCGAAACGATGTGGCGCAACGTCGGCGTGGAGCGCGACGGCGACGGACTGCGGACGGCCCTCGAACGTGTGGACGCTCTTGCGCGCTCGGCTCACGCGCCGACCACGCTCCAGGAGCACGAGGACCGCAACCTGCTCACGCTGGGCATGCTCGTCACACGCGGCGCGCTCGCGCGTCAGGAGTCGCGTGGCGCGCACTACCGCAGCGACTTCCCCGAGACGGCCGAGACGGCCGTTCACAGCGTCGTGGCGCTGAACCTCGTCGCACCGAGCGACGACGACCAGATCTTCGCCCGGGAGGGCCTTGCCGGAAAGGCGGTCGCCGCGTGCTGACCACACAGATCATCGACCGCGTCGTGCAGACGGCCCTCGACGAGGATGCGCCATGGGGTGACGTGACCAGCGAGCTGTTCATTCCGGCGGAGGCGACGGCATCCGCGGAGCTGGTCGCTCGTGAGCCGGGCGTGTTCGCGGGCGGCGAGGTGGTACGCCGCACCATGCGCGCGGTCGATGACCGCATCGCGGTCGAGCTGACGGTCGCCGACGAGGAGCACTTCGATGTCGGGCAGAGGATCGGGCGGGTGGCGGGGCCGGCGCGGGGCATCCTGCGCGGCGAGCGCGTCGCGCTCAACCTCGTGCAACGCATGAGCGGCATCGCAACGCTCACGGCGAAGTACGTGGCGCTGATTGCCGGAACGGATGCCCGCATCGTCGACACCCGCAAGACAACGCCAGGGCTGCGTGCGCTGGAACGCCACGCCGTCGTCTGCGGCGGCGGCCGCAACCACCGCAACTCCCTCTCGGATGCCGTGATGGCCAAGGACAACCACCTCGCCGTGCTCACCGCGAGCGGTCTGTCGCTGACGGAGGCGATCCGTTCGGTGCGCGATCGACTCGGTCACACCACGCACCTCGAGGTCGAGGTGGACCGCGTCGATCAGATCGAGCCCGTGCTGGCCGGCGGAGTGGACACGATCATGCTCGACAACTTCACGATCGAGCAGCTGCGTGAGGGCGTCGCCCAGGTTGCGGGCAGGGCGATCATCGAGGCGAGCGGCAACGTCAACCTCGATACGGTCGCCGCAATCGCCGCCACCGGTGTCGACGTCATCTCGGTCGGCGCACTCACGCACAGCGTGCGCTCGCTCGACATCGGGCTCGACGTGACGATCGAATGACCTCGAACCGGGTGCTCTATCTCGACGCTGCTGCGACCACGCCGGTGCGCCGCGAGGCGCTCGAGGCCGTGTGGCCATACCTGACGAGCGACTTCGGCAACCCGTCGAGCACGCACGAGTTCGGGCGGCGGACCGCGACAGCCCTGACGGATGCCCGTGCCCGGGTCGCCGCGCACCTCGGCTCCCGTGCGTCCGAGGTGGTCTTCACCTCCGGCGGTACCGAAGGCGACAACCTCGCGATCAAGGGCATCGCGCTCGGCACCCCGCGGGGACGGCACGTGGTCACCATCGCCACCGAGCACGAGGCGGTGCTCGAGTCGGTCGACCATCTGCGTCGAGTGCACGGATTCGAGGTGGACTTCGCGCCCCTGGACGAGTACGGCCGTGTCACGGCCGATGCGCTGCGCTCCGTGTTGCGATCGGACACCGCGCTCGTCTCCATCGCCTACGCCAACAATGAGATCGGCACCGTGCAGCCCATCGCCGTGCTCGCCGAAGCGGCGCACGCGGTCGGCGCCCGGTTCCACACGGATGCCGTGCAGGCTGCTGGACGGCTCCCCTTGAATGTGCGCAACCTCGGCGTCGATGCGCTCTCGTTCTCCGGGCACAAGGTCGGTGCCCCCAAGGGATCGGGGGCCGCGTACCTTCGCGGCGGCCTACCCCTCGAGCCCGTGCTGCACGGCGGAGGACAGGAACGCGGCAGGCGTTCCGGTACCGAGAACGTCGCGTTCGCAGTGGCGCTCGCGACCGCACTGGATGCCGCGGAGCGGGAGAGAGCCGCGCACGCTGCCGACCACGACGACGTGGCGGCACGCGACGAGTTCGTGTCGCACGTGCTGGCTCGTGTGGAGGGGGCGCGGCTCACGGGACATCCGGTCGAGCGCATCCCCGGGCACGCGTCGTTCGTGCTCGACGGCGTGAACGGGGAGACGGTGCTGCTCGAGTTGGAGCGCCGCGGCGTGATCGCCTCGAGCGGTTCGGCCTGCGCTGCTGGGCGCACGGATCCCTCGCACGTGCTCACCGCGATCGGCCTCGCCGATGAGCTCGCTACGACGGCGATCCGTTTCAGCTGGACGGATGCCTCTTCGGCGGAACTCGAGCGGGCAGTCGCGGCGCTTACCGAATCGGTCGCTGCGGTGCGCTCGCTTTGACGAAGCCTCGCCTGCGCCTCGCCCACTCGGCGTCGCCGCTCAGCTGATCACCAGTCGACGCAACGTTCCGAGGAATGCCTCACGCTCGGGCCCGGCAAGCTCGGCGAAGAAGCGTGACTCGGCATCGACTCTGGCTGCTTCAGCAGCCTCGAGTATCCGCGCGCCCTTCGACGTGAGCTCGACGACATTCCGACGGCGGTCGCTCCGATCCGGGTGTCGTGCGATCAGCCCCGCGGCCTCCAACTCGTCCAGGATGGCCACCATCGTCGTGCGATCGATGCCCAACGCGACGGCCAGCTCCTGTTGCGATCGTGGCTCCCCGTCTGAGGCGAGCGCCAACACAGCTGCCTGCCGCCCTGAGACCTCCGTCTCCTTCAGCGAGTCGGCCGAGATGTCCGCGAAGCGCAGTTGCGCGTGCTTGAGCAGATAGCCGAGTCGGCCATTCAGCGCCGTCTCCCCCGAGGATTCTGCCTGCGACTCCGACACCATGACAGCCCCTCTCGCGTCCCAGTTACTCATTGTATGCTTCTACTGATCGTCAGTTGCACTGATGATCAGTAGAACAGCGAAAGGAAGATCATGTTTCTCGTCACGGGCGGCCTCGGTTTCATCGGCGCACACACCGTGCTTGCCGCCCTCGAAGAGGACGGGTCCTGCGTTGTCACGACCCGATCTGCTCATCGGTCGACCGATATACTCGGAGACCCGACAGGCAAGGTCGATCCGATCATCGAGACCGTCGACGTTCGCAACGCCGAGGCGTTGATCGGCGTCGGACGACGACACGACGTCACCGGAATCGTCCATCTGGCGGCGGCGGCCATCGATGTTCCACCGCTGGAACAACTCGAGCAGAACCTTCAGGGGTTCCTCGCCGTCGTGACGGCGGCGTCTGCACTCGGGGTCCGTCGGGTGACGTTCGCCAGTTCGATCGGGGTGTACAGCGGTGTGGCGGATGCCCGCTCTCCCATTTCCGAGGACACCCCTCTTCCGCCGATCGGCCTGCACGGCATTCAGGCGTCGAAGAAGGTGCTCGAGGTCGCCGGCGACCTCGCCTCCCGCACGAGCGAGGTCGAGGTGGTCGCCGTGCGTATTCCCGCCGTCTGGGGCCCAGGCGGACATCCATCGTCTCAATTCTTCGACCTGCCCCAACTCGTGAACGCGGCCGTCAGGGGCGAAGTGCTGCCCGAGGTCGCCGGGGGCGCGGGGATCGAAAGTGTGTACGCGCGCGACGCGGGGCGCGCGCTCGTGGCGGTGCAGGCATCCGATCGGCTCCAACACCGCACGTACAACCTCGGATCCGGCGCGCCAACCAATGCCGAGGTCGTCGAGGCGATCCAGACCGTCGTCCCGGATGCCGTCGGCAGGCTCGCGGAGTCCACGCCTGCCGGGCGATTCGAGCTCGACACCTCACGCATCCGGGACGAAACGGCATGGAAGCCTGCCTACGACCTGTCGTCCGGTGTCGCGGACTACGTCGCATGGTTGCGCGCCGGTCACGAGCGCTGACCGAGCGCGCCGGCGCGTCGCGGAGGCAGGATCGAGCAATGCACCGGCAGGGGGTGACCGCGTCATCGCGCCGTCAGTAGGCTCTGCCGCATGGTAGATGCCGCGCGCGCGCCAGCACAGTTTCCCCCGCTCGCCATCCGTGCCCAACTGCGTTGGGGCATCGTGGGTCCGCTAGTGACGGAGCTCGCGCCGGCATCCGTCATCGAGGTCGGTGTCGGCCAGGGCGCAGTCGGTGCGCGCATCGCGTCCATGGCGCAGGCGTATGTGGGCGTCGAGATCGATCGCCAGTCCTACGAACAAGCGCTGGTCAACATCGCTCCGTTCGGCGGCTCGGTCTACAACGGGATGCTCAGCGACGTCTGGTCGGACTCGGCCGACCTCGTCTGCGCCTTCGAGGTACTGGAGCACATCGACGATGATGCTGGCGCCCTCGCCGACTGGGTCTCGCACATCGATCCTGGGGGCCATCTTCTGTTGTCCGTGCCGGCGAATCCCGATCGGTACGGGCCGATGGACGAGTACGCCGGACATTTCCGGCGGTATTCGGTCGAGTCGATCACGTCCGCCGTGCTGGCAGCCGGACTCGTCGACGTGCGAGCGACCCTCTACGGATCGCCACTCGGATACGCGCTGGAGGCGGTGCGGAATCCGATCGACGCCCGCAAGTTGAAACGCGCCGGGGGCCTGTCGGTCGAGGACATGACCAAAGCGAGCGGGCGAACGTTCCAGTTCGGTCGTCGCTCGTGGAAGTCCGCCGTCGCGACCACGGCGACAACGCCATTCGTCTGGATGCAGCGGCACGTTCCCGGCGGCATCGGCCTGGTCGTCGTCGCACGGCGACCGGCTCCCTGAACCGCGAGCGACGTCGGCGCATCACCGCCATCATGGTTGCATGACGGCATCCGACATCATCCCTGCCCAGCTGCTGCCCCTGCTCATCGAGCCGAACTTCGGGTTTCTCGGCACCATTCGCCCTGACGACACGGTTCAGGTGAATCCGATGTGGTTCGAGTTCGACGGCGAGAACATCCTGTTCACGCACACCACGAAGCGGCAGAAGTACCGCAACCTGCAGCACAACCCCTCGATGAGTCTCGCCGTGGTGCGCGACGGCAGCTTCTACCGCTACCTCGAGGTGCGCGGCCGTCTGATTCAGACGCGTCCCGACCCTGATGGCGAGTTCTACGTGCGGCTGGGCCGTCGCTACGGCGACACCGACGTGCAGCCGCCTGCTGACCGCGCCGACCGGGTCATCCTCGTGATGAGCGTGGAGCACGCCGGCACGAACTGAGGCGCACGCCAGGTCTCAGACTTTGCGCGCGACGAACACGAACTCCCTGCTGGGACGGTCTTGAGCATCCCGCACCTCGTCCACCGCGAATCCGGTGAGAGCGAGCGACGCCTCGACCTCGTGCCTTGTGCGGAACCTCAGCGTCGACGTCGAGTGAAGCGTGTCGCCGTCCGGCAGGATCAGCGTGTCGTCGAACGTGACGAATGGGAGCTCGTCGGACACTAGGTCGGTCCACGTTCGCACCCGGCCGACGTCGTCGATCTCGGTGTCGATGTATGTCGCATCCCTGACCCAGCTTCGCCAAGCCTCCTGAGCGGGGTCGCGGGTCTCGAACACGAGCCGGCCGCCATCGCGAAGGGCCTCGCGGATGCCGCGCAGCGTCGCATCCCAGTCCTCGTCCGTCAGGAACACCTGGGCGACGTTGCCCGTCATGAACGCGAGGTCGGCGGCGAGCTCCGGCAGCGTCGTGGCATCCCCGTGTATCCAGCTCACGTTCTCGGCATGTGCCTTCGCCTTGGCGACGTCGATGGATGCCCCTGCGGGGTCGACCCCGACCGCCCGGTAGCCATGCTCTGCGAGGAGGCAGGCGAACGTGCCCGTGCCGCAGCCGACATCGAGCACGGTGTGCGCGCCGAACTCTGCGGCCATCGCGAGGTAGGCATCCAGGTCACTGCGATCGGGATCGAGGGGGTCGTAGAGCCTGGCGAAGCGGGGATCGTCGAACAAGGCGTCGGGCATCCGTCCAGTGTGACAGCGCCAGCCAAGACGCCACCAGAGCACCCCGGAATCAGTGGTGTACGAGCGCCTTGAGCAACGCGATGATGCCGCCGAACGCTGCCGTGATCAGGGCACTCGTGATGCGCACCCAGAAGTGCGGAGACCACCTGGCGACGGCGAACCATCCGAGCACACCCAGCAGCACGGTGTCGACGATCAGCGCGGCCCAGATCGCGATCTCGTCGTCGACGACGTGGCTGACGCCGAGCAGCAGGATCACGATCGGAATGACCGATGCGGCCAGCATGCCGATCGAGTGCTGAATCGCCGCCATCAGGCTGAGTCTCAGATCGCCGTGACCACGATTCGTGCTCAAGTGCGAGATGGTTCCGGCATAGACGTGCGCGGCGAAGAACACCACGACGGTGACGACGACGGTGATGAGGGCGTTCAACGAGGTGCCGGCGAGGGTGTTGCTCACGACGATCATGCCGGTGACCAGGATCAGCCCGTAGATAGCCTCTTCGGACATGACCAGCCGGCGCATGGTATCCGCTCGGCCCAGCGTGGTCACAGGATCACGCCGCCGGTCTGACACTCCGGGCAGTACTGAGCGGATGCCCCGGCGAACGTGAAGTCGTGCACGACACCGTCCCCGTTCGGGCAGGGTTCGCCGCCTCGGCCGTGCACCAGCATGGCGTCGACCTTCGCCCGTTTCAGCCGGTCGAGAGGGATGCCCCGTCGCGCATCGACCGCACCACGCAGCACGGTGCGCAGCGCGTCGAACAGACGATCACGATCCTGCTCCGACAGTTCGGATGCGTGGATCACCGGTGAGAGCCGGGCGACGAACAGGATCTCGTCGGAATACGCATTGCCGACGCCGGCGAACGACGTCTGTTCCTGGAGCACGGCCTTCAACTGCTTGCGCCTGCCCACGATCGGTCGGTCGAAGGACTCCCGCGAGAACACCGGATCGACGGGGTCCGGCCCGAGCTTGGCGACGCCGGGAACCTCGGTGGGACGATCCACGATCCACAGACCGACGCTGCGGTAGCCGCCGGCATCGATGACGTCGAACCCCGATCCGCCGGATAAGGTCACGCCGGCGACGGCGGGAGCCTCCACGACTGCTGCCGCGGTCTCTACGGCGTCTCCACCACGAGCATCCGTCTCGCCGTCGCCGTGCCAGACCAGCCAGCCGCCCCTGCCGAAACTGATCACGAGGTGGTGTTCACCTGCATCGATGTCGACGTACTTGCCGTGCCTGCTCACCGCGACGATGCGGCATCCATCGAGAACCGAAGGCGCGACAGCCCGCGTCTTGTATTCCGGATAGTCGAGCACCTCGAAACCGGCAATGTCGCGACCCACTGCGCGTTCTGCAACGAACTCGACCAGCGCCTGCACCTCAGGAGACTCGGGCATGAGGCGATCATGGCACGGGCCGCCGACGGTGGGGGCCGGATCACCTTCGCCTCGATCCTCGTCAGCTCTGGTCTTCCTCGGTTCTGGTCCTCGCCGGGCACCGCGCCTATCGTCGGATGGGCACGGTGTCGGCCGCGAAGGGAAATCCACAGCTCATGACGTCAACCACTTCGGACGGATCCATCCTGCTGATCGGAGCGTCGCGCGGGCTCGGCCTCGCGCTCACCGAGGAATACCTCAGAGCAGGAGCGACCGTCGTCGCCACTGTGAGAGGGCCGCGACGCACGGCGCTGCACGACCTCGTCGACGTCTATCCAGGCAGGCTCGAGATCGAAACGGTCGATATCACTGAGCAGCAGGACATCACAGCTCTTCACGACCGGCTGAACGATCGCAGCTTCGACCTGCTCTTCGTCAACGCGGGCGTCGCCAACGCAGCAGAGGAGACGGTTGCCGATGTCGGCACCGACGAGTTCTCCAGGCTCATGGTGACCAACGCGCTCAGCCCGATGCGCGTCATCGAGGTCTTTCACGATCTTCTTCCCGATACCGGCACCATCGCGATCATGTCGTCAGGGCAGGGCAGCATCGCGAACAACGAACGCGGCGGGTTCGAGATCTATCGCGCGAGCAAGTCCGCACTCAACCAATTGATGCGCAGCTATGCGGCCCGCCACGTCGACGATCCGCGCACGCTCCTGCTCCTCGCGCCGGGCTGGATCAGAGGAACCGGTGTCGGCGGCGACAATGCGCCGCTCACGATCGAGGACAGCATCCCGAAGCTTGTGAAGGTCATCGACGCCCAGCGGGGTCGTGGCGGGCTGCAGTTCCTCGACTATCGAGGTCAGATCGTCGCGTGGTGAATCGGGTAACGCCCACACCGCATGACGATCCCGAACGATGACGGCTCCAGCGGGCGTTAGTCTGTAGGGCGCTGGCGGAGGGCGGTGGATGTGACCTGGTCGCTCATCCTGGATCTGCTGGGCACATTCTTCTTCGCCGTCTCGGGGAGTCTGCTGGCCGCCCGTCGAGGGTTCGACATCGTGGGCTCGCTTCTCCTGGGTTCGCTGACGGGTCTCGGCGGCGGCGTGATGCGCGATCTGGTGCTCGGCGTGACGCCGACGGCGTTCGCACAACCGATCTATTTGATCCCTCCGCTTGCCGCAGCTGTTCTGGTGTTCTTCTTCGTCCGTCCCGTTGAGAGGTTCCCGCGGCTGCTGCTCGTCTTCGACGCCGCGGGCTTGGCACTGTTCTGCACCACAGGAGCAGTCAAGGCGCTGGAATTCGGCATGAACCCCGTCGCCGCTGCGCTGTTAGGAGTCATGACCGGGGTCGGCGGAGGACTGCTGCGTGATGTGGTGGCGAACCGGGATCCTCAACTGTTCAACCCGAGGGACCTCTACGCGGTGCCTGCGATGCTGGGGGCGGCATCCATCACTGCGCTCTGGGTCGTCGGTTGGTACGGTCCCCTCGCGGAGGTGCTCATCGCCGCTCTGGTCTTCGCATTCCGGGTGCTGTCGCTGCATTTCAAGTGGCACATCCCGAGCGCAGCGCTGGATCGGAGCTTCGGCGACCGTGTCGACGGGTAGCCTGGCTGGCTACGGACCGCGATCCCCGTGGACAGACGAAAGGCAGCACGTGAACATCACACTGCTTCAGCGTTTCGTCGCTGTCGCCGAGAAGTTGCACTTCCCTCGCGCGGCGGATTCCCTCGGCATCCCCCTCGCGTCGCTGTACTCCTCAATCGAGAAGCTCGAGGCCGAGGTCGGGGCTCCACTCTTCTCCCGTGGTGGTGAGACTCGGCTGACGGCGGTCGGGGAGTTGCTCCTGCCTGAGGCGAAGAAGGAGATCGCCGCAGCACCCGCACCGGAGAAGAAGCCGACGAAAACCGGCGGCAAGGCGAAGGCATCCAAGGGCAAGGGGCGCGCGCCCGTCGTCAAGGGGCAGCCGAAGCCGTACAAGAAACGTCAGGGCCGCTGATCAGGTGGACGATCTACATGTGCCACCTGCCCCTGGTTCCCCTCGCGGGATCCGTGTTCCGGCGAACGAGCTCGTCGAGCAGTTCTCGCACGCGTCCGGACCAGGTGGCCAGGGCGTCAACACCGCGGATTCACGCGTGCAACTGAGTCTGGACCTGGGGACGACAACGGCACTCGACGATGTGCAACGCGAGCGAGCCCTCAAACGGCTCGCCGGGCGGCTCGCCGGCACGGTGCTCACGATCAGCGCCGCCGAGCATCGATCGCAGCGGATGAACCGTACGGCAGCGAGGCTGCGGCTCGCCGGCATCCTGCGCGACGCTGTCGTGCCGCCCACCACCCGGCGAGCGACTCGTGTGACGAATGGTGCACGGAGGCGGCGACTCGAAGCGAAACACCGCCGCTCGGAGATCAAGGACGCTCGCAGGCGACCTGGATCGGACTGAGCGCTTCGAGCGTCAACCGGGCTACACGTTGAACCGGAACTCCACCACGTCACCATCTCGCATGACGTAGTCCTTG
>DASZMW010000227.1:0-3491 GCA_035551735.1 Humibacter sp.
GGAACGCAACGGCGTCTACGACGCGGCCGCCCGCGAGCTGGGCGTGCATCGGCACACGTTGCACGCGCGCATCCGTTCGGCCGAGCGACTGCTCGATCGCGACTTCAACGCGTTCGCCGATCGCGCAGAGGTGTGGACCGCGTTGCGGATGCGCGTCAGCCCTTGAGCGCCAGCCTCACGGTCACGACGACCCACGCATCCTGCTGCCCGTCGGCCGATTCGACAGTTCCGGCGAGCCTCAGGAACCCACCGAAGTGCGTCAGCCGTGCAAATTCCGCCGAGCCGGACGCCACGCTCATCGTGGTGCCCTCGTCGTGCCATCGGATGCCGTCGGCCGAGAGCTGGACGGCGAGCTGCACGCCCACCGCGTGCTGCGACGACTCCTCGATCGTCACGAAGTAGGTGGCCTCGTCTGCCCAGCCCGTCTCGTACGGAAAGGTCGCGAAGTCGGCTGTCACGCGGCGCCGCAGATCGGTCACCGCCGTGTAGAACTGCTTCATCGCGAAGCCCCCGCCCGATCGTCATCGGCCGTCGCGTACGACACCACCACGGAGTCGAGGTAGAGGCTCACCCGGCGGTCGCCGTCGGTCTCGACGAAGAACACGGGGTTCACGAGTCCGCCGATGTTGTCGTACGTCGGCGCGAGGGTGGGTCGGGCTTTCTGCGGGAAGCTGTACTCCCGATCGCCCGCGCTGAGGCTCGTGTAGGTGCGGGCGACCAGATCGACCTCCAGCGCCAACGGCATCCAGTTGATCTTGTCGTCAGTCTCGTTGTAGATGAGCTGCTGCTGCGGCCCCTCGAACCAGGCGGTGGCCGCGGTCGACCCGTCCGCGTGTCGTTCCCCGAACCACTGCGGATCGACGCCCGGCTGGTGCCAGCCCGGCTCTCCGTAGTTCCACTCGGAGGCGCTCGCTGTCGTCTCGGTGTAGTACTGCCAGCGCCGCACCCGCACGCCGTCCACCGCGTTGACGTAACGCACGCCTGGCATGTAGCGGTGGTCGCCGTCTTGCAGGTCGACGAACAAGCCGAATGCTCTCATCGCATCGACGCCGAGTCCCGGCCGGTCCTGCTCCGTCGTGTACGCGACGAGCGCCTCCACCTTGAGTCTTGTCGCACGCAGCGGCCGCGACAGCCGCTTGATGGCCAGGCTCATCGATCCGGATGCCGGCCGCTCGGTCGCGCCGGCCGCCTCCGATCTGGTCGCCAGCCGCAGCGAATACGTGCCGGACGCCGATCCGTGGGTGCCCGCGAACGGGAACGTCGCCGAGCTCAGCATGACCGAGCCCCAGCTCTCGAAGTCGAGTTCGCGCGAGTGCGCCGCGAACCCTTCGTCGACGAAGTTGGGCCGAAGGTCCATCCAACCGTTCATGCCGCGGTCGAAGTCGTCCGCCGCGAGAATCCTCGACAGCGGCGAGAACTGACCGGGCAGCGGCAGGAGCGTGGCCGAGGTCATCCGACGTCCTGCGGATAGATGATCGCCTTCACCGCGGTCGGATCCGTCGTGCCCACCGCCAGGGCATCCGCGGTCCCTGACAACGGGAAACTGTGCGTGTGCACACCGCTGAGGTTCACGCGCCCTGACGAGATCAGCGCGATCGCGAGAGGCCAGGTGTTCTGGTACCTGCTCACGGTGGCGATGGTGATCTCGTTCCAGTTCAGGGTGTGGAGCGGGAGGTCCGCGTTCGTCTTCGAGATGCCGATGACCGCCGCACGGCCGGCCGGTCCGAGTCGCCCGAGGCCTTCGGCGAGCACGCCGGGTGCGCCTGAGCACTCCAGCAGCACATCGAAGGTGCGATCTTTGGTGGCAGCACCGCTGAGCTCGATTGCGAATCCGTGCGCAGCGGCGAGTGCGAGGCGTGGCTCCGAGACATCCGTCACCGTGACAGTGCGGGCGCCGAGTGCCTTGGCGGACTCGGCTGCGAGCAGCCCGACCGGTCCGGCGCCGGTGACGAGCACGTCGTCCCCCGGGCGCAGGCCGGCGCGCTGGCATCCCCACAGGCCAACGGACAGGGGCTCGGCGAGTGCGCCCTCTTCGAACGTCATCGAGTCGGGCATCGGGAAGAGGGTGCGGGCGTCGATCGTGAGCCTCTGGATCAGCGCCCCGTCGACCGGCGGGGTGGCGAGGAATCGCAGGTTCGGACACAGGTGATACCGCCCTGCCCTGCACTGGGCGCACGTCCAATCGGGCACGCTCGGCTCGATCGCGACCCGGTCGCCGACCGCGACGTTGGTCACGCCATCCCCGATCGCCACAACCTCGCCGGCCACCTCGTGACCGAGGATGATGTCACCGTCGATCACGTACGGCCCGATTCGGCCGTTGCGGAAGTACGAGACATCCGAGCCGCACACGCCGACCGCGATCACCGAGACGACGGCTTCACCCGGCCCCGCCATCGCTTCGGGGCGCTCCTGAACCTCGATCGTGTTCAGGCCGGTCATCACCGCGGCCAGATTGCCCATGTTCGTACTCCTTCGTGTCGGCGTGTCAGTTCGCGCTCGCGACCGGGATCACGGCGATCCCGAGGTCCGAGTCGCTCTCGGGGGCCTTTCGTGCGCTGGGCAGGAATGCCGTTCCGATCGCGCAGATCACGCACAGGATGCCGCAATACACGCACACGAGCCACGGTGCCCCGCCGGAAGCGGCCGTGAGCCACGCCGCGACGAACGGCAACGTTCCGCCGACGATGGCGCCGGTGATCTCACGACTGAACGTTACTGCGGTGTAGCGCACTCGCACGTGGAACAGGTTCGTCAGCAGGGATGCCTGCGAGGCGAGCGTCATGTCGCAGCACAGCGTGAAGATGATCACCAACGCAGCCCAGACGACGACAGGGGTTCCCGTGTTGAGCATGAAGAAGAACGGATAGAAGAGCACAGCGCCCGCCACCGAGCCGATGATCATGATCGGCTTTCCACCGAAGCGGTCGGACAGCCATCCGGCCGTCGGAATCGTGACGAGCTTGAGCAGGTTCGCGATGATGATGCCGACCAAGCCGATCCACGCCGGCGCTCCGACCACGGTCGACAGGTACGTCAAGGCGTAGACCGACGGAAGGTAGCTCAGAACGTTGGGCGCGATGCTCATCAACATCGCCAGCGGCACGCGCCGACCGCTGAGCTTGAACATTTCAACGAACCGCGAGCGCACGATGCCACGGGAGGCGATGGCCGCGGTGAACTCCGGGCTATCGGTCACTCGCAGCCTGATGATGATGCCTGCGACGGCGAGCACGATGCTGAGCAGGAACGGGATGCGCCAGCCCCAGGCGAGGAACGCCGCCTGCGGCATCACACCTTCGAACAGAAAGAAGATTGCGGTTGCGATCACCGAGCCGACCGCATTGCCGACGCTGGGAATGGAGGCGTTCAGTCCGCGGTGGCGATCGGATGCGTGCTCAGCGGAGAGCAGCATCGCTCCGGCGTATTCGCCTCCAGCACCGAGGCCCTGCAGCACCCTCAGAACTACAAGCAGTGTCGGCGCCAGGACG
>DASZMW010000228.1:0-1789 GCA_035551735.1 Humibacter sp.
CGCCAGGGGCCACGCCCCGTACAGTCATGGTCGACTCCATCGATCCCAGCGAGATCCACGTGCCGGTGATGCTCGAGCGGTGCGTCGAACTGCTCGCGCCCGCACTCGACACCGAGGCGCCGGTGCTCGTGGATGCCACTCTCGGCCTCGGCGGTCACACCGAGGCCTTTCTCACGCGCTTTCCGAGGCTCACCGTCGTCGCGCTCGACCGCGACACCGAGGCGATCGCGCTCGCGTCCCGGCGATTGGCGACATTCGGCGATCGTTTGCGCGTCGTGCACACGGTCTATGACGGCATCACCGATGCAGTCACCTCGCTCGGCTACGCCACTGTCGACGCTGTGCTGTTCGACCTCGGGGTGTCGTCGCTGCAGCTCGATCAGGTGGATCGTGGCTTCTCGTATTCCAAGGATGCTCCGCTCGACATGCGCATGGACTCCACGTCGGAGCTGACCGCCGAGGCGGTCATCGCGCACTACAGCGAAGACGAACTGCGGCGCATCTTCCTCGACTATGGCGAGGAGAAGCTCGCCGCGAGATACGCCAGGGCGATCGTGCGCGCCCGCTCGGCCCAGCCGATCACCAGGTCGGCCCAGCTGGTGGCGATCATTCAGGATGCGACGCCGGCGGCTCTGTCCAGAGCGGGGCATCCGGCCAAGCGCGTCTTCCAGGCACTGCGCATCGAGGTGAACCACGAACTCGACGTGCTCGAGCTGGCGATTCCGCGTGCCGTCGACCTTTTGAGGATCGGTGGACGCATCGCCGTCATGTCGTTCCAGTCGCTCGAAGACCGGATCGTCAAACGTGCGCTGCAGGCGAAAGCCACATCGACCGCACCGGCAGGACTGCCGGTCGAGCTGCCGGAGCACAAGCCGGAAGTGAAGTTGCTGACCAGGGGGGCCGAGCTGGCGGACGACGAGGAGCGCGCGCGCAATCCGCGCGCAATCCCTGTGCGGCTGCGCGCGGCGGAACGCATCAGGGGGATCAGATGAGCCAGGCGACAGCACCGATCGCATCCGTGCTTCCCGCACGGCGGTCGCCGTCGGAGAAGCGAACTTCGCATCTCGAGGCGCTCCCTCGGGTTTCCCGACGTGCCCGTCCCAAGCTGTTCTACGCATCCTTGGCGGTGCTCACCGTGATGGTGGTCGTCGTGACACAGCTGCTGCTGTCGATCGGGGTCTCTCAGGGCGCCTACCGCATCGAGTCGCTGCAGTCGACGAAGGCCAGCCTGGCGCGCCAGTACCAGCAGGCATCGGAGAACGTACAGGTGTTGTCGTCACCGCAGAATCTCGCGTCGAAGGCCGCTGCACTCGGCATGGTGAACAACGGGACGCCCGTCTACCTGCGTCTGTCCGACGGAGTGGTGATCGGGTCGCCTGCCGCAGCGTCGGCGGCAGGAGCCGCGAGCGGCAGCGAACTCGTCGCCAACGCGCTGAACTCCGAACTCCAGTCCGGCAAGGGATCGTCGAGCTCAACGAAGACAAGCGGCACGGGCTCCGCTGCGACCGATTCGACCACACCGACGACGAATGAGGCGAAGCCGGACAACACGCCCGTACCGTGGACCGGGGCGCTGCCTGCGCCATCGACGCACTGATCCTTCTACGTTGAGGTGGCCCGAATGACGACCGCGAAGTCCCATCGTCGACGGACGGCGCTGGCCGTCTTCGTGATCGTGGCGCTCGTTGCCGTGTTCGTGGTGCGGCTCGTAGACATCCAGGTGGTGCATGCGAGCACGCTCGAGCGACAGGCCGCCGAGCGGCGAGGCACGACGTCGGTGATCTCCGGT
>DASZMW010000229.1:0-9181 GCA_035551735.1 Humibacter sp.
ACGGTGTGGCGCATGCTCATCCAGGCAGATCTCACCAGGCTCGCGCACCCGCCGCGCGAGCTGGTCGGGGCGGGGGAGCCGCTCAACCCCGAAGTCATCCACCGCGTGCGGGACGCCTGGGGGTCCACGATCCGCGACGGCTTCGGTCAGACCGAGATGACCTGTTCCGTCGGCAATTCTCCCGGTCAGCGCGTGAAGGACGGCTCGATGGGCCGGCCCGTTCCCGGCTATCCCGTTGTGCTCCTCGACACGGTCACCGGCGAGGTGTCCGACACGGAGGGTGAGGTCTGCCTCGACCTCTCCACGCCCATCCTCGGGCTCATGAAGGGGTACTACGGTGAGCCGGACGCCACTGAGCGCTCCCGCCGTGGCGGCCTCTATCACACGGGTGACATCGCCTCGCGGGATGAGAACGGCTACCTCACGTACGTGGGTCGCGCTGACGACGTGTTCAAGGCATCCGACTACAAGATCTCACCCTTCGAACTCGAATCGGTGCTGCTCGAGCACGACTACGTCATCGAGGCGGCTGTCGTGCCGAGCCCCGACGCAGTACGCCTAGCTGTGCCGAAGGCGTACATCTGCATCACGGCCGGGGCCGCCGGCGACCCGGATGCCGCCGCCCGCGCCATCTTCGCGTTCGCGCTGGAGCGGCTCTCCGCCCACCAGCGCGTTCGGATCATCGAGTTCGTGCCAGAGCTGCCGAAGACGATCTCGGGCAAGATCCGGCGCATCGACCTGCGCGCCCGCGAGCGTGAGCGGGTCGACGCGGATGACGAGGCGGGGCAGTACCGGGAGCGCGACTACCGCTGAGCGGGTGGCCGAGGAGCGCACAGGCGCCGGGCGAGACGAATCGCAACATTCGCACCAGCGCGCAACCGCGCCCATACGCTCGGATCATGGCCGAGCCGCGCGTGTACGTGATCCACGAGAATCCCGAATGGTTCCCTCCTCTGAAGGCGGCGTTCGATGCCGAAGGGGTGCCTGTTGAAGAGGTCCTTCTCGTCGACGGTGGTATCGATCTGGATGTGCAACCGCTTCCCGGCGTGTACTGGTCGCGGATGAGTGCCTCGGCGCACACCCGAGGTCATGAGCACTCGAAGGAGTACACGCGTGCCGTTCTGTCTTGGCTCGAGTCGTGGGGTGCAACGGTCGTCGGCGGCAGTCACGTGCTCGAGCTCGAGGTGAGCAAGGTCGCCCAGCACGCGCTGCTTCGATCCGGCGGCTTCGACGTACCACGCACGACGGCCGCGTTCGGTGTCGAGCAGCTGCTGGCACGGGCGCGCGGGTTCGAAGCGCCGTTCATCACGAAGCACAATCAAGGCGGAAAAGGTCTGGGGGTGCGGCGGTTCGACTCCCACGCAGAGTTGGAGGCCTATGCAGCGTCGCCCGACTTCGAAGAATCGGCCGACGGCATCTATTTGGTCCAGGAGTACTTGCGTGCACGCGAGCCCTTCATCACCAGGGCGGAGTTCGTCGGCGGCCGTTTCGTGTACGCGGTGCGGGTTGACACCAGCGCAGGCAGCTTCGAACTGTGTCCAGCCGACGCCTGCGTCGTCCCGGATGCCGTGGGAGAGGTGAGCGCGTTCAGCCTGCGTCGCGAGATCGATGCGTCGCATTCGCTGATTCGTGAGCTGGAGGTCTTGCTCGCGCGCGCGGGCATCCTGATCGCAGGCGTCGAGTTCATCGAGACCGAAGATGGTCGTACCGTCGTCTACGACATCAACACGAACACCAACTACAACCCCGATGTCGAGGCGTCGTCACCGGTCTCGGGGCCGAGGAGCATCGCGGCATTCCTGGGCGGCCTGCTCGAGGGGACACGCACCGAGGTGCTGCAGTCGGCGTGAACTCGGTCTGGAGCTCAGGCGCTCTGCAGCCTCTCGGTAGCGTCAGGCGCTCAGCGCCGTCGCAGCGCCGAGCCGATCGAATGCTTGAGCCAGGTCGTCGATGAGGTCCCGCGCGCTCTCGATACCGATCGAGACGCGGATCAGGCCGTCATCGATGCCGGTCGACGAACGCTCTTCTGCCGAGATCTTCGCGTGCGTCGTGGTCGCGGGATGAATGGCGAGCGATCGCACGTCGCCGATGTGCGTCATCCGGGTGAAGAGTCCAAGCGAATCGATGACCTCGCGCGCGGCGTCGCGCCCACCTTCGACGCAGAAGCCGAAGACGGAACCGAACCCGCGCGGCAAATATCTGCGTGCTCGCTCGTGGTACCGGCTGGATGCCAAGCCGGAGTAATCGACGTAGGCGACCTCGGGCTGCTGCTCCAGCCATTCGGCGACCGCCAGAGCGTTCTCGCAGTGTCGTTCCATGCGTAGCGACAGCGTCTCCAGCCCCTGCAGCAGCAGGAACGAGCTCAACGGTGAGGCGGTCGGCCCGAAGGCCGCGAGCGGCTTCGCGCGGGTGTACTCGGCGAACGTCGTATCGCCGTATCGCTCTGTCCAGCTCTCCCGACCGAAACGGAACGGCGTCTGGAACTGCGGGTATCGATCAGCATGCCGCGACCAGTCGAACGTACCGCCGTCGATGACGGCGCCGCCGAGCGACGTCGCGTGGCCGGTGAGGAACTTGCTCGTCGAGTGCACGACGACGCTGGCGCCGTACTCCAGCGGTCTCACCAGGTACGGCGTCGCGACGGTGTTGTCGATGACGAGCGGAAGCCCCTGACGTTCGGCGATTCCGGCGACGCCCTCGAGATCGAGCACATCGTTCTTGGGATTCGGAATCGTCTCGGCGAAGAGCAGTCGAGTTCTCTCGTTGATTCGGGCATCCCATTCCGTGAGGTCGTCAGGGTCGTCGACGAACTCGACGGTCACACCCAGCCGTGTCAGCGCGTCGCCCATCAGGCCTTTCGACCCTTCGTACACGCTCGGCGAACTCACGATGTGGTCACCGGCGCCCACGAGGCTGAGGAGCGCGGATGCCGTCGCGGCCTGTCCGCTAGCAGTCAGCACTGCGGCCTTGCCGCCCTCCAACGAGGCCAAGCGTGCTTCTGCGACGGAGTTCGTCGGATTTCCGCTGCGCGAGTAGAAGAAGCCTTCGTCGTCTCCGGCGAACCGCGCCTCGGCCTGGTCGAAGTCGTCGAAGACGTAGCCCGCGCTCAGGTAGATCGGCGTGATGCGCGGCCGGAACTCGCCGTCGTAGCGTTCCCCTGCGTGCACCTGCCGCGTTTCGAAATCCAGATCGCTCGTATCCCGAGTGGTCACGCTGCTCCCGTCATCGTGTGCCGGCGACGGAGGTCGCCGGTTCGTCAAATTCGAGTGCGCGTACCGCGTCGCGCAGTTCGCTGCGACGGCTCGAGTCGAGCGGTTCGTCATCGAACAGCGACGGCACGGACTCGACGAGCAGGCGCGTGTACGGATGCTGCGGCGCGAGCAGCACCTCGTGGGTACTGCCGCTCTCGACAACGTTTCCGCGATAGAGCACCGTCACACGATCGGCAACTCCCGCGAGCGAACCGAGATCGTGGGTGATCATGATCACTCCGAGACCGCGCTCCCGGCGCAAGTCCAGCAGCAGTTCGAGGATCGTGATTCTGGTGGACGCATCGAGCGCACTCACCGGTTCGTCGCAGATCAAGAGCCTCGGCTCCACAGCCATGGCGCGGCCGATCGCAACCCTCTGACGCTGTCCGCCGGAGAGCTCGCCCGGATGCTTCGGCAGCAGCTCTGCAGGGAGCGAGACCAGACGCGCTACGCGGTCGGCAGCATCCCTCAGCTCGTCGCGGGACCTGCCACCTTGCACGACAAGCCCCTCGATCAACGTGTCGAACACCGTGCGGTCAGGATCCAGGCTGCGCAGCGGGTCTTGGAAGACGTATTGCACGGCACCCGAGCGACGGAAGGCGCGAAGGGCACGTCCTCGCAGCTTCGTCGTGTTCTGTTCCTCGACGAGGACCGTGCCGCTGCTCGGCGGCGCGAGCCCGAGGACGGCCCTGGCCAGGGTCGTCTTGCCCGATCCGGTCTCGCCGATCAAACCGACGATCTGCCCGGGTTCCACCGTGAGATCGACTCCGTGCAGCACTTCGGTGCGGCCACGACCATGACCGAGTTCGACCCGGAGCCCTGACACCTCCAGCAACGCGCTCATCGACCGTCTCCCAGGCGCCGAACGTGATCGATGCCGAACCGTTCGTGGCTGTCGACGAGCGAACGCGTGTAGGGATGCCGCGGTGTGCGGAGCACCTGGCGTGTCGGCCCTGACTCGACGATGTGCCCGTCGCGGAAGACGTGCACATCGTCACTCACCTGCGCGATGACCGCCAGATCGTGTGAGACGACGACCAGCGTGAGGTCGCGATCCCGACGCAGCTGCGACAGCAATTCCAGGACTTCGGCCTGCACCGTGACGTCGAGAGCCGTCGTGGCCTCGTCGGCGATCAGGAGCTCCGGATCGCCTGCGATCGCGATGGCGATCAAGACGCGCTGGAGCATGCCGCCCGAGAGTTCGAACGGGTACTGGTTGTAGACGTGAGCTGGGCGATGGAGGCCCATCGCGTGAAGCAACTCGACGGCTTCGGCGCGTGCCGCCCTCCGTTTCAGGCGTCCCCTCACCCTGAAGACCTCGGCAAGCTGAGCACCCACGGTGATCGACGGGTTGAGGTATGACGCCGGGTCTTGGAACACCGCGGCGATCCGGGTTCCACGCAGCCGCGCGGCGTCTCGGCGGGCAAGCGTAGTGATCGAGTCGCCCGCGAACTCGATGTCGCCGCCCGAGATCTCGGCGCCGGCAGGAAGCAGACCGAGGATCGAACGGCAGGTCAGCGTCTTCCCGCTTCCGGATTCGCCGACCAGGCCGACGGCTGTTCCCTTCGGCACGTCGAAGCTGATGCCGTGCACGACCTCGGCACGAGTGGCGACGCTCACGCGGAGTTCCTTCACGCGCAGCAGCGGCGTCGGGTCGGCATCCTTCTCCTGCCGTTCGGAGGTGGAGAGTGACGCCCTTTCGGCGGTGTGATCAAGCAGTACCGACACGGCGTCCTCGTCTCTTCAGCAGTCGAACACGGCCGTGGTCGCCGCTGGTGTCTTTGATCGCATCGGCCAGCAGATTAAGCGAGCCGACGGTGGCCATGATCAGGAGCGACGGGAAGATCGGCCCGTACGGCGCCTGTGAGAGATAGCTGAGATCGCTCGCCAGAATGCCGCCCCATGTCGGATCAGGCGGCACGACGCCGATGCCGAGGAACGTGAGCGACGAGACGATCAGCAGTCCGGCGGCGGTGGCGTTCGCCGTCGCCACGACGAGGGTCGGCAGGATCTTCGACCAGACGTGCGTGCGGATGACGCGGAAGAGCGACGCCCCGAAGAGCTGCGACGCGGTCACATATTGCGCGTTCGCGTGGCTGAGAACGGCGGCTCTGGTGATGCGGTAGAACGCCGGTGCGATGAGTATTCCAACCGCGATCATCGCCTGCTGCACCGCGTTACCGAGCAGTGCCGCAACGGCGATGGCGAAGATCAGGAACGGCAGCGCGATGAGGCCGTCCATGACGCGAAGCGTGATCCACTCGTACGTGCGCCCGAGGTAGACCGACGTGATTCCTGGGATGACGCCGATGACGAGGCCGATCCCGACGGCCTCGAATGCCGTGTACACCGAAAGCGGCGCTCCTGCGAGCACGCGGCTCAAGACATCGCGGCCCAGATAGTCGGTGCCGAACCAGTGTGTGGCGCTCGGCGCCTGGAGGATCGCCCCGCTGTTCTTCAACGGATCGAACGGCGAGATGTACGGACCGATGACCGCGAGCACGAGCACGAGTGCCAGCACGACTGCGGCGATCAGGCCGGCTCTGGTGCGCAAAGCCGAAGCGACTTGCTTCATATTTCCCTCCGTGCGGCCGGCCGGAGCCTGACGAGAAGAACGTTGACGATCGCCGACGAGATCAGTACGAGCACGATCGTCACGAGGAGTGCACCCTGTACGACCGGCACATCGCCCTCGAGTGCGGCGGTCTTGGTGAGGCTGCCGATCCCTGGCAAGGCGAAGACGGTCTCGACGATCACGGCACCGCCGATGAGTCGGGGCACGTGCATCCCGAGCACGGCGACGGCCGGGCCGGCACCATTACGCAAGGCGTGCACGAAGACGATCCTTGTGTGCGAGAGGCCGCGCATCTGGGCCCCGACGATGTAGTTCTCGTGGAGCGTGCCCGCCAGCCCGGTACGCAGCTGTCTCGCGAGATCGGCCGCCGTGTCGAGGCTCAGTGCCAGGCTCGGCAGCACAAGAAAGCTGGCCCATCTCAGCAGTCCGGCCGAAGGAGGAACCCACCCGCCGGACGGCAGAACCGGGATGACGAGCGTGAATACGATGATCAATGCGATCGCCGCGACGAATCCCGGAACCGTGGCGAGGAACGAGGTCACGACGGTGACGACGCGGTCCAGCCATCCGCCTTGCCGAACCGCGGCGAGAATGCCGAACGTGCCGCCGAGCAGCACGGCGATGAGAAGGGCGAACACGGCGACCGAGAGACTGACGGGAAGCCTCTGCGCGATGCTGTCCGTCACCGGGATCTTGGTGAACCACGACGAGCCGAGGTCGCCGTGCAGCGCGTTCCAGAGCCACAGGAAGTATCGCAGGATCAGAGGTTTGTCGAGACCGAACACTGCTTGCATGCGAGCGATGTCGTGCGGGGTTGCTGAGTCGCCGAGAACGAGGGATGCCGGGTCCTGCTTCGTCAGTCCGCCGAGCATGAAGGTGATGAACGTCGACACCAGCAGTACAGGTACAGCGATGAGCAGGGCGCGGCCAAGAGCGACCGCCGTGCTGATCACAGCGGACAGAGCAGAGAATCGTGCGATCCCCTCGCCTCTGGCGGAGTCGGCAGTGCGGCCGACTCCGCCCCTCACGTTGAGTGTCGTCATGACGTTTCGCCTACTTCTCGACCCAGACGTTCTCGAACCGCTGAATGTCGACCCAGTGCTGGAGGCCGTGCACCTTGGGGGAGTGCGCCTCGAATCGCGTCACGGTGAACAGGAAGACATTCGGCATGTTCGTCACGGCCTCCTTCGTCGCCGCCTGGATTGCGGCCGGGTAGGCAGGGTCGGTCAGCGAGTAGCCGTTGGCCTTGGCGACCGCGGGTGCCAGTGACTGCGGGGTGGTCTTGCCGAGGTTCATCAGTCCCTGTGCGCCGAACAGCACCTGCAACGCCTGAACCGGCGACTGCCTGGCATTGAACTGGTCGAGCACGAACGGATACTTGCGGGTGATGTAGTTGTTCGCCCCAGGGGTTTGTACGACCAGTGTCGTGTGGATCCCCGCAGCGTTCAGCTGCTGCTGCAGCAACTCGCCGACCGGGTCCTCCGCTGCACCGAGCGCGAGCTGGATGTTCACGCCGTGTGGGTAGCCCGCTTCGGTGAGCAGCTTCTTGGCTTTGGACACGCTGTGCGGATAGAGGTTGTCCAGCGACGAGTTGTACGCCACGTATCCCTTCGGGAACGGCTGCCAGTCGGGTTGCCCGAATCCGAAGTTCGCGGTCTTGACGAGGGCGTCGCGATCGATTGCCGTGCTGATCGCTTGGATCACCTTGGGGTTGTCGAATGGTTTGACGGTCTTGTTCACGTCGAGCACGCGAACGGGGAGCACGTTGGTCGTCTCCACCGGGAATCCGGCAGCCTTGACCGCGCTCACCTGTGACGACGTGAGGTCGGCGATGTTGAACTGGTCCGACTGCAAGCCTGCGACGGCCACCGAGGGGTCGGGCGTCGGCTTCAGGATGAAGTTCTTCACGAGGATCTTGTCGGCGTCCCAGAACTTCGGATTCTTCACGAGCGTTGCCTGAGACCCCGGCACGTACGACTTCAGGACGAAAGGACCGGCACCGACCGGTTGCGTCGCCAGTTTGGAGACGTCGTCCGCGGCCGCGGTCGGACTCACGATCTGTCCTGTCTTACCGGAGAGCAGAAGCGGGATCTGATAGTCGACCTGGGTCAGGTGGAGCGTCACGTCCGTTGAGCTGTCAGCGGAGATGCTCTGCACGTCGACCAGCTGGGCAGCGACGGTCGAGTCCTTCTCTGTGATGCCGCGCTCGAGACTCGCTTTGACCGCGGCGGCGTCGAGCTTCGTTCCATCGGAGAAGGTGAGCCCAGACCGCAGATGGAAGGTCACGGACTTGCCGTCCTTCGCATAAGTCCAGGACTTCGCGAGGCCGGGCGCCGCGTTGCCGTTCGCGTCCTCCTCGGTCACACCCTCGTAGACGAGCGACAGGGCGCTCACGTCGTTGCCGACGGCCGACGTCACCGGGTCCCAGGTCGACGGCAACGACCAGCCCCAGGTGAGGGTGTCACCGCGCTGACTGGCAGCCGGTATGGCGCCGCTCACGTCGGAGGACTGCTGACCTGCGCCAGCTGTGCCCACCGCGCAGCCGGTCAGGCCGAGCGTCGCGGCCGCGAGAATGGCAGCCACCTTCACGGTCTTCTTCGCTGAAAGGCTCACTGTGTGTTCTTTCGGTCGAGGTCCGCGGCTCAGGCCGGAACCAGGTCATTTTCGCGAGCGGCGGCGCCGGCACGCAGAAGGGGGACGAGCTCGTGGCCCCAGTCGCGAACATCCGCGAGCGGGTCGAAGCCCCTGATCAGGAAGTTGCGTACGCCGAGGTCGTGGTACTTGAGAAGTGCATCGGCAACCTGCTGAGGCGTGCCGACGAGTGCTGTCGAGTTTCCGCCACCGTCGCTCAGCTGAGTGACGCCGAACCAGAGTCGCTCGTCGTGCACGAGCTTCTCGGATGCTTCCTCCTTCAGGCGCTGCGCACCCACGGCCGTGTTCTGTCCGCGGCCGACTCGCCACTTTCGCCCGACGCCCCCCTCGAGGTTGGCTTCATAGGCCTTGCGGATGGCTGCGGCCTTCTCCCATGCCTCGTCTTCGGTCGGTGCCACGATCGGGCGAACGGAGAGAGAGAAGTCGATGGTGCGACCGTGGCTGGCAGCTTCGCTGCGGATGAGCTCGATGCGCTCACGCGTCTGGGCGAGCGGTTCGCCCCACAGCGCGAAGACATCCGCCCAGCGACCTCCGACGCGGATCGCGTCTTCGGACTGCCCGCCGAAGAAGATCGGTACCGGACCGAGCGGTTTGACGGCGCTGAAAGCACCCTCGTAGCGATAGAACTCGCCTTCATAGTCGAAGGGTTCGTCGGAGGTGAGTTCACGTCGGAGCACGTCGATGAACTCGGCGGTGCGACGGT
>DASZMW010000230.1:0-3405 GCA_035551735.1 Humibacter sp.
GTCGGCGCCTCTCCGCGTTCCAACGCCGACCGGAACAACGACGCAACACCGGCGTACGGAGTGCCGCTGGGCCTCCCCGGGCCGTACACATTGTGGTAGCGGAGCAAGGCGGCGACTCCGCCCGTGGCGCGAGCCCATGAACGCGCCAGATTCTCCTGTGCGACTTTGGTCACGGCGTAGACATTGCGGGGGTCAAGCGGTGCGTCCTCACTGATCGACGCTGGAGTCATGGCTCGACCGGTGCGGGGAGACAGCGGCTCGAAGCGCCTGGCGGCCAGGTCGGCCGGCGTGCGCGCCGGAGCCGTCGCGTCGCCGAGACCGTCTCGATAGCGGCCTTCCCCGTACACCACCATCGACGAGGCGAGCACGAGACGGCGAATCCCTCTGCGCACCAGCTCGGCAAGCAAAACGGCCGTGCCGAGATCATTGCTGCCGACATAGTCGGGTGTGTCATCGAAGTCGACACCGAGCCCGACCTTCGCGGCCTGGTGGCTGACAACGTCGACGCCGTCGAGGGCATCGAAGACGGCGGCCGCGTCTCTCAGGTCGGCGCGCACGATTTCGACGTCGGCGGGAACGGCGTGACAGGCTCCCGGCTCAGGGGCCGCATGCACGTCCGTACGAAAGGAATCGAGCACGCGCACCTGCCAGCCCCGGTCGAGAGCCGCACGCACGACGTGCGACCCGATGAATCCCGCTCCCCCCGTGACCAGGATGCGCGCCATCAGACGAGCGCTCCTGCGCTCAGAACGCGACGAACGGCGTCATCGGACATCCGTGCCGGCACCGCGTAGTCACGCGGAACCGCACCAGCGATCGCGGCGATCGCCGATCTGATCCTCGGTTCGGCATCGGCCATGCGGCGCAGAACGATGGAAGGATCGACCGCGTCGTCCGCGGTGTCGCCCGCGTCGGAATCCGTCACGAACGACAGGTTCACCAGGCCGAGGTTCAGCTCGGCGGCGAGCGCCGCCTCCGGATACTGCGTCATATTGACGATGTGCCCGCCCAGCGACCGATACCACCGGGACTCCGCTCGGGTCGAGAAGCGTGGCCCTTGGATCACGACGGTCGTCCCCGACGGGTGGGCCGTCTCGCCAAGGCGGGTGAGCGCATCCGTCGCGATCGTGCGCAGCCGTGCGCTGTACGGATCGGAGAACGGAAGATGCTGCACGTCGTCGCCGTCGAAGAACGTGTCGGCCCTTCCCCATGTGCGGTCGATGAGCTGGTCGGGCACGACGAACGTGCCGGGTGCGATGTGCGACGAGAGCGATCCGACCGCCGACGAGGAGACGATGGCGCACACGCCGAGCGATGCCATCGCCCACACGTTCGCGCGGTAGGGAACCCGATGCGGCGGCAGTGTATGAGCCGTTCCGTGTCTGGCGAGGAACGCTACATGCACTCCGGCGAGTTCGCCGATCGTGATCGGGGACGATGTCGGGCCGTACGGCGTCGGCACCTCGAGCGTCTCCGATCGATGCGGATCCAGCAAAGAGTACAGGCCCGATCCGCCGATGACACCCACCGTGGGTGCCGAGGTCGGGACGGCCGTCGTGTCGAGCGGTGTCATGGCATCCTTTCGTCCCCCTCACCATTCCGGGTATGAGCTCGCGCGACATCCGCCGATCGCTTACGGACCGATGACGGATCGGCTCACCCGACGCGGATGTCTGCAGACGGTAAGGATTCCGCAGCACTGCCACGGGTGGCGCCAGCCGAGACTGAGCCGGTGACCCATCTCACCGAACGAGTTTCGGAACGACTGACTGCGGGTTCTCGGCTGGCGCAGCGGTCGCTGCGGTCGCCCGCGCGCACGAAGCGCATGGCCGTCGTCCTCGGACGGCTCCTGGCTGTCGCCTTCGTGGTGTGTTTTCTGACGGGTCTGTACAGCCATCTGCTGCAGGATCCACTCCCGGGAATGCGATTCCCCACGACACCTTCCTGGCTCTATCAGGCGACCCAGGGCACACACATCACGATCGGCCTCGCCCTGCTTCCGCTGCTGCTGGCCAAGCTGTGGACCGTCTACCCTGTGCTGTTCCGCTGGCCGGCGATCGCCTCCTGGCGGGACGTGGTCGAACGCGGTCTCATCGCGGTCCTCGTGTCATCCGCGCTCCTGGAGCCGGTGATCGGCCTGATCAACACGTTCCAGTGGTATCCGTGGCCGTTCTCGTTCCGCCGGGTGCACTACGCGCTGGCCTGGTTGCTCGTCGGGGGGATCGCACTGCACATCGCGTTCAAGCTCCCGATCATCGTCAGGCACTGGCGCAAGAGTCACGATGACGAGGATCCGGTATGAGCGATCCGCGCAAGACGCCCCGACGCGGATTCCTCATCGGCGTCGGCGCAGCGGCCGTGACGCTCGTCGCTTTCACGGCTGGGCAGTCCTTCGGTGTGCTCTCGCCCTTGAACCTGTTCGGCCCGCGCAGGCAGGGCGCCGGCCCGCAGAGCCTGCCGGTGAACCGCACGGCAGGGCAGGCGAAGGTCGCGTCACGAGCGCTCGACCCGTCGTGGTCTCTGAAAGTGGTCGACGGGTCGTTGACGCGAGAATACTCACGCGAGCAGTTGCTCGGCCTTCGGCAGACCGACGCCGACCTGCCGATCGCCTGCGTCGAGGGATGGAGCACACATGCCTCCTGGCGCGGCGTGCGCCTGCGCGACCTGTTGGCATCCGTACGGGCGCCGTCCGACGCCGAGGTACGTCTCACGAGTCTGGAACCGAAGGGCCACTACCGCGTGACGACCATGGGCCCGGAGTTCGCGCAGGATCCTCGCACTCTGGTGGCGCTCGAAGTCAACGGCGAACCACTCGACCTCGACCACGGCTACCCCGCCCGCATCATCGCCCCCGGCCGCCCCGGCGTGCTGCAGACGAAGTGGCTGAGCACGATCGAGGTGGTTCGATGACCACCCGGATGCAGCTCACCGTACGGATCGCATGCGCAATACTCGGCGTGGCGCTCACGGCGACGGGCCTCTACTTCTTGCTGACCACGGAGCCTCCCGCGGCACTCCTGGGCCTCGTGGTGTGGCTCGCCGCTGCCGTGATCCTGCACGACGGAGTGTTCGCCCCCTGGTTGTATCTTGCGAATCGCACCCTCGCGCGCGGCACGGCAGGGCTCCCCTCTGGGGCAACGACATCGGTGCGCATACTGTTCGGGATCGGGACGATGCTCACCCTTGTCGTTGCGCCCGAGCTGATCGCTCAATCCCGTCCGCACTCCAACCCGACGATCCTGGTCGGCGACTACGCATTGAGGCTGGGCGCGGTATGGGGCGTGATCGTCACCACAGCCGTCATCGTCATCGTGTGGTCGGCACGGCGTACTCGCAGAAGAAGCGACCGCCTGCGCTCCACTCGCGAGTGAGACGCAGGCCGGCGCGTCGCGCGTGTCCACGGAG
>DASZMW010000231.1:0-3752 GCA_035551735.1 Humibacter sp.
CAGGTGCTGTAGGTGCTGCCGGTGCGGCTGGTGCTGGCGGGTGCGGGGGCGGGCGTGGTTGCGGGTGCTGCGGTGCGGGTCGTGCTGCGCGCGCTCCGCTGGCCGGCTCTTGCGGAATACTTCTTAACGATATATCGTTGACGTGTCTTAGATAGTCAACGTAAGGAGTTCTCATGAGAGACGATTATTTCCCCGGCGACGCCCATCGTCGCCACCACCCGTATCAAGACCGCGCAGAACAGTGCGGCCGCGGCCATGGGCCGCACCGGTCTCACCACGACGACGCCAACGGTGCAGAGCACCACGGCAGCGGACACGGTGCACCGCACGAGCACCACGACGGCCAAGGGTCGCGTGAGCAGGGCGACTTCCCGTTCCCCGGCGGTTTCGGCCGTCGCGGATTCGGCCCGTCGTTCGACCCGCGCGGGTTCGACCCCGCGGTGCTCGCCGCCTTCGGAGCTCGCGGTCGCAAGCGTGCGTCGCGTGGAGACATCCGTGCGGCCATCCTGTCCCTGCTCGCCGACGGACCGAAGAACGGCTACGCGCTGATCAAGGCCATCGCCGAGAAGACCGACGGCCTCTGGAAGCCGAGCCCCGGCTCGGTGTACCCGACGCTGCAGCAGCTCGTCGACGAGGAGCTCGTCGAGGCGATCGGCGATGGCCGTCGCACCGACTACGAGCTTACCGACGCGGGCAAGGCCTACGTCACTGAGCACCAGTCGGAGCTTGACGCGGCGTGGAAGGCCACCCCCGGACGCACCGAGGCGGATGCCGCGTTGCACGAATCCATCGGCAAGCTGATGGGCGTCGTGCACCAGTTCCGTTTCGCTTCGAACGACGAGCAGCGCAAGCAGGCCGTCGAGAAGATCGACGAGCTGCGCAAGGCGCTGTATCTCATCCTCGCGGAGTGATCTCGGCGTCATCCCGTCGAACCGGCACTGTCTCGTCGGGCCGTCCCCTGAATTCACGTGAATCGGGGGGTGGGCTCGGCGATTCAGTGCCGGTTCGACGCATGTGCGCTGGGCGAGGCGTGGGCGGGCAAGTCTGCACGTCAGCCGAACAGTGTGCCATCCACGTAGAACCACCTGCCGTTCTCCCGGCTGAAGCGGCTGCGCTCGTGCAGCACACCGCCGTCGCGGTCGCGACCCGACCGCGGCAGCACCCGCCAGTACGCACGAAACTCCACCTCGCCGGTGGCATCGGCTACGCCGCCGCGAACCGTGTTCAGGATGTCCAACCGCCGCCACTGCACGTCGACGTCCGGTTCCAGCTCGCCCGGCCTCGTCGACGGATGCCACGTCGCCAGCAGATAGGCGGCATCCCCCACCGCGAACGCGGAGTACCGCGACCGCATCAGCCGCTCGGCCGTCACGGCGACCGCGGCTCCTCGCAGGAGCGGGGCGCAGCAATCCTCGAACGCGTCGCCGCTGAGGCAGGGACAGCGATCGGTGTCTGTGACGTGGGACGCGGCGGAATCGGAATCGACGCCTCCCGCACCGGCCACCACAGTCAGTCCTTCTCGCGCAGCCAGTGCGACCGGCGGAACGTGCGACCCCACCACGCGGTGAGGCCTTCGCCCTCGTACTGCTCGGGGTCGGCATCCAGAACGGCAGTACCGTCAGGCGCGGGCAGGCCGGCCACTTCGGTCTCGTCGATCGACGTCGCGACCCCGTCGGTGGCGATCGAGGTGATGCTGCCGGCATCCACGAAGCGCAGACCATGGGCGGTGTGTACGGCAAGGCCGTCGAAGAGGTCGAGCGAGGCATCCTGCAGCACGTGTTCGACGGTGCCGAGGCGCTCGCCGCCGACCGTGGTCACGACGGCACCCTTCTCGAGGGCTGTGTAGGCGATCGGATCGGCCACGGCGACTCCTTCGTTTCGTGCGACGTTTCGTGCGACGTTCGGTTCGACGACGCAGCGAGCCTACGCCGCGCGCGGTAACACTGGTTCATGCCGATGCAGGGGAATCGTTCGAGCACGCGCACCATGGATCGGTGACCGCAACATCCGCCTTCTCCGCTTCCGGAGACCCTGTCGAGCTCAATGCCGAACTCGACGATGAGCCCATCGGCTTCGCCACCGCCCAAATCCACGCCGGTGTCGAGCCGGATGCCGGCTTCGGCGCGCGCATTCCGCCCATCTACCTGAGCGCCGGCTTCGTCTTCGACGACTTCGATCACGCCCGCGATCGCTTCGCCGGCGATGCCGACGGCTACACCTACTCGCGCATCGGCAACCCGACCACGGCCGCGGTGGAGCGACGCCTCGCCGCTCTCGAGGGTGGTGCAGAGGCGATCGTGGTGGGCAGCGGGCAGGCCGCGTTGTCGGTCGCGCTCCTGGGCATCCTGCAGGCCGGCGACCACGTCGTGTCGGCCAGCAGCATTTACGAGGGCACCCGAGGTCTGCTTCGCGACAACCTCGGTCGGCTCGGCATCGAGGTCGATTTTGTGACGGATGCCCACGATCCGGATGCCTGGCGCCGCGCGATCCGCCCCACCACGAGGGTCGTCTTCGGCGAGCCGATCCCCAACCCGAAGAACGACCTGCTCGACATCGCGGCGGTGGCGGTGGTGGCGCACGAGGCGGGCATCCCGTTCATTGTCGACAACACACTCGGCACCCCATATCTACTCCGGCCGATCGAGTTCGGCGCGGACATCGTGGTGCACTCGGCCAGCAAGTTCCTCGCCGGGCACGGTGCGGCGCTCGGCGGTGTGATCGTGGATGCCGGCCGCTTCGACTGGAGCGCCCGGCCGGATGCCTTCCCGCACCTGAACTCCCCACAGCGCGCCCTCGGTGGCACGAGCTACGTCGAGGCGTTCGGACGTTCCGCGTACGCCGTGTATGCACGCGAGGTGGTGGCATCCCGCTTCGGCCCGACGCTGTCGCCGTTCAACGCCTTCCTTCTGCAGCAGGGTCTTGAGACGCTGTCGTTGCGGGTCGCCCAGCACTCGAGTAACGCGCTCGCGGTGGCGGCGTGGCTCGAGGTGCAGCCCGAAGTGGAGTCGGTCGACTACTCGGGACTGGCATCCAGCCCGTATCGGCGACTCGCCGAGACCTACCTGCCGCGCGGACAGGGCAGCGTCTTCTCGTTCACGCTCGTCGGCGGAGAGGCGGAGGCGCGCGCGTTCTATGACTCGCTGCGCCTGTTCAGCCGCATGACGCACCTCGGCGACGTGCGTTCCCTCGTGCTGCACCCCGCATCGACGACGCACACGCTGCTCAGCGAAAACGAGCGCATCGCCGCCGGAATCGGTCAGGGGCTGCTGCGCCTCTCGATCGGCATCGAGGATGCCGACGACCTGATCCGCGACCTCGCCCGGGGCCTCGCCGCGGTGCGAGCGCTCGCCGCTCGCACGCAACCCGAGGCCCTCGCCGGATGAATGCGACTCAGGGCGCTGACTCGCGACGACAGGAAACACCATGACACGACAGCAGCACTTCGGCTGGTTCTTCTCGCGCGGCTTCGGCCCGCAGGGCTGGGGTCGCCCCGACTGGCGGTGGGGATACGACTGGACCAAGCCCGACCTCTACCAGCAGTCCGTGCGCGAGCTCGAGCAGGCCGGCCTCGACCTGGTGATCATGGAAGACGCCATCTCGATCGGCACACCGGAGACGCTCGATCTGCGCGTGCGCTCGGCGTACGGCGGCCCGAAGCACGACCCGCTGCTCCTCGCACCGTTCCTGTTCCAGGCGACGTCCCACATCGGCATCGCACCGACGGTGAACGCCGGCATCACTCCGCCCTACCT
>DASZMW010000232.1:0-4829 GCA_035551735.1 Humibacter sp.
CACCGCGTCGGGCACCCCGTCGTACTCGAACGTCTGCACGGCGAACTCGTTCTCCCGTACGGTATGGAAGACCCCGCGGAACCCGTACTCGTTCCCCTGCTGGTCACGGTGCACGAAACGGTAGTGGCCGCCGGTGCTGAAGTCGTACTCAGGCAGGTCCATCTCGTAGCCGCGGGGTCCGTTCCACTTCGTGAACAGTTCGGGGTCCTTGTGTGCCAGGAACACCCGCTCGACGGGCGCATCGAATTCTCTGGTGAAGTCCACGAAGGGGAGTCCTTCGGGGGCCGTGATGGTCAGGTCGTTGCTCATGATCTCTTCTCCTTGTCGTCGTCGTTGCTTTTCTCGTTTCGGGGCCCCAGCGTCGCCAGCACCGCGTCGAGGGTGCGGAAGCTCTGCTCGTGAGCCAGGCGGTAGCCGTCTATCCAGGCGGTGAGCTGTTCCAGCGCACCCGGGTCCAGGTGCACGGGGCGACGTTGGGCATCCTTGCTGCGCGTCACCAGCCCGGCTTGCTCCAGCACGTGGATGTGCCGCGAGACCGCCTGCACCGTGATGCCGAACGGCTCGGCCAGTTCGTTGACCGTGGCGGGTCCGCGACTGAGGCGCGCGATGATCGCCCGCCTCACCCGATCTCCGAGGGCGTGGAATGCGCGGTCGAGACGGTCGTCCCGCTCCGCGTCCGTTTGTGTATTCAATGTAATCCTTTATCAACGAACATGTTGAATACGATAAGCCGGCGTCGCAGGGTTGTCAAGCCTGGTCGTGGGTGATGGGCGGTTGGTCGTGATTGTCACCGTGGCCGTCCCGACCGGCATAGGGTGCCGAACATGACCGAGACGACGCTGTTCGAGGATGCCAACTGGCCGCGGGCGGGACGCTGGCCGTCCGCTGACTCGCTCGGGGCATCCGCTCGCGCGGACGTCGCGGTGATCGGCGTTCCCACCTGGCGCACGTCCCTGTCGGCCAGCGGTGGACATGCGACCCCTGCCGCGGTGCGGGCGGCGGTTCAGCGTTACGGCACGTTCGCAGCGGGCGTTCCGTGGCCGTCGGTCGTGGACTTCGGCGACGTAGTCGAGCCGGACGGAGACGGCGAAGCGGAGGCGATCGCTGCGGTGCGACGGGCGGCGCCCGTGTGCTCGCTCGTCGTGGCACTCGGCGGTGACAACGCGCTGACGTACAGCGTCGCGCTCGGAGCGTTCGGCGACCGTCTCGGCCAAGCCGGGCTGATCACGATCGATGCGCATCACGACCTGCGCGACGGTGTCTCGAACGGATCCCCCGTGCGGCGGCTGCTCGAGGCGGGCGTCGACGGGCACCGCGTCGCACAACTGGGCATCGCGGATTTCGCGAACTCCGAGTTCTACGACCGCAGGGCGCGCGATGCGGGCATCACGATCGTGCGCCGCGACGAGTTCGAGGAGCGGTCGATCGGCGACATCGCGACGCAAGCACTGGAGGTCGCGGGTGCTGCGAACGGTCCGATCCATGTCGACGTCGATGTGGATGCCTGCGACCGCTCGGTCGCGCCCGCCTGCCCCGCGTCGATCCCCGGTGGTCTCTCCGCCCACCAGCTGCGGCGCACGGTCCGCCTGCTGGCGAGCGACTCCCGCGTCGTCTCGATCGACATCGCCGAGGTCGACGCGACACGGGATGCCCCGGATGGCCGCACAGTGCGGCTCGCCGCTCTCGTCGTGCTGGAGGCGATCGCCGGCTTCGCCTCGCGCTGACTGGCGTACCGCGGCCCTGCGGCGGACGCCGCTCAGCCGCGGATGCGCCGCGCCAGCTCGGCAGCGGACGCCGCGATGCGCGCGGCCGTCGATTCGACGTCGACGTCGCGCGCCGTGTCGAACGTGACGGCGACCGATGCCGCCGGCCACCCGACGTGGTCGGGCACGGCGACGGCGACGGACTTCAGGCCGTCCGTCACGCTGGACTCCTCGAGCGCGTATCCGCGGTCCCTGGTCAGTCGCAGCGTCGCGCTCAGCTCCCGGTATGTCGAGACGCCGACGCCGGTGCGTGTCGTGAACGACGACCGGTCCGGGTAGAGGGCGCGCACCTGGGCTGCGGGCAGGCCGGCGAGCATGGCCAGCCCCGACGCGGTGAGGTGTGCGGGGAGCCGGACGCCGACATCCGTCACGAGGAACGGCCCGTGCGGTGCTCGCTCCTCGACGAGGTAGACGACGTCCTGTCCGAGCAGCACGGTGAGATGGCCGCTGAGCCCGAGGTCGTCGACCAGTCTGGCGACGACGGGGGCGCCGATGCGGGTGAGCGGCTGCTGCCTGCTGAAGCCGCTGGACAGCTCGAACGCCGCCACGCCGAGCCCGTACTTCTTCACCTCGGGCAGCGGAACGACGAAGCCGTGCTCGGTGAGCGCCGTGAGCAGCTGGTAGACGGTCGAGCGCGGCAGCGAGAGGCTGCGCGCGATCGTCGCCGCCGCAACGGGACCGCGCTGCTGCGACATCAGACGCAGGATGCGCAGTGTCGCGTCGGCTGCAGGGGCCTTGCCGGGCATCCGCTCATGCTACGCCGGTGAATGACGCGTTGTCCGGTATCCCGGACGACGATCGTCGGTACCCCGTGCCGTCACGGCCGGGAAAGACGTGCAATGGATGCATGACCATCACCACCACCGCGGAGATCGTCGTCGGCGTCGGCCCTCTGTCGATCGCCGACGTCGTTGCCGTCGCTCGGCACGGCGCCCGCATCGCCCTCGATCCGGATGCCGTCGCCAGGGTCTCCGACACCCGCAGCGTGATCGAGGCGCTCGCCGACGATCCAAAGCCGCACTACGGCACCTCGACAGGCTTCGGCGCGCTCGCCACCACCTACATCGAACGGTCCGATCGTGAGCAGCTTCAGCTCAGCCTGATCCGCTCGCACGCTGCGGGATCCGGTCCGGAGGTCGAGCAGGAGGTGGTGCGCGGGCTCATGCTGCTGCGTCTGAGCACGCTGATGACCGGGCGAACGGGCGTGCGTGCGAGCACCGCGCAGGCATACGCCGACGTGCTCAACGCAGGGATCACGCCGATCGTGCGCGAGTACGGCTCACTCGGCTGCTCCGGCGACCTGGCGCCCCTCGCGCACTGTGCACTCGCACTGCTCGGCGAGGGCGACGTGCGCGATGCCGACGGACGCATTCTGTCGGCGGCGGAGGCACTCGCTGCCGCGGGCATCCGTCCAATCGCGCTCGCCGAGAAGGAGGGCCTCGCCCTCATCAACGGAACCGACGGCATGCTCGGCATGCTGGCGATGGCCATCACTGATCTCGACGCGCTCTACCGGGTGGCCGACATCACCGCGGCGATGAGTGTCGAAGCCCTGCTCGGAACGGATGCCGTCTTCGCCGCCGACCTGCAGGCTCTGCGCCCGCAGACCGGCCAGGCAGCATCCGCCGCGAACCTCCGAACGCTGCTGGGCGGTTCGCCCATCGTGAAGAGCCACGCTGGCCCAGAAGATCCGACGGTTCAGGATGCCTACTCGCTGCGTTGCAGCCCCCAGGTAGCCGGTGCAGGACGCGACACGGTCGAGCACGCGAGGTCCGTCGCGGAACGCGAGCTCGCCTCCGCGGTCGACAACCCGGTGGTCACGCTCGATGGACGGGTGGTCTCCAACGGCAACTTCCACGGCGCGCCCGTCGGATACGTGCTCGACTTTCTCGCGATCGCCGTCGCGGATGCCGCGAGCATCGCCGAGCGCCGCATCGACCGCCATCTCGACGTTTCGCGCAGCAGCGGCCTGCCGGCGTTCCTGGCCGACCGTGCCGGCGTGGACTCCGGACTCATGATCGCGCAATACACCGCGGCGGGGATCGTGAGCGAGCTGAAGCGGCTGGCGGTGCCGGCATCCGTCGACTCGATTCCCTCCAGTGCGATGCAGGAGGATCACGTCTCGATGGGCTGGGCGGCGGCGCGCAAGCTGCGTCGCGCCGTCGACGGGCTGACTCGCGTGCTCGCCATCGAACTGCTCACGGCAGCCAGGTCGCTCGATCTGCGAGCACCGCTCACGCCCGGTGCGGCGACAGGGGCTGCTCGCGACGCGCTACGCACGCGTGTGGCGGGTCCGGGGCCCGATCGAGCGCTCTCGCCGGAGATCGAGGCCGCGGTCGAGTTGGTGGCCGATGGGAGCATCCTCACCGCCGTCGAAGACGTCACCGGGCCCCTGCGATGACCGTGAAGCCGTCCCGCGCAAAACGCCCTTCCCCGAAAACAGGCAGGATCGCGCTCTCCGCGCGAAAACAGGCAGGTTCTGCCTGTTTCGGCGAGGTTTGCCTGTTCTCGGGCGCGCTGCAGACCTGAGCCGCGGACCTGAGGCGCAGATCTGAGCCGCAGAACTGAGACGAGTTGAGAAGGAGCACTGACATGAACGACCGACTGCCCATTCACGCACCGCATGGCACCAGGCTGCGTGCCAAGTCGTGGCAGACCGAGGCGCCGCTGCGCATGCTGATGAACAACCTCGACCCCGAGGTCGCAGAGCGGCCGGAGGACCTCGTCGTGTACGGCGGAACCGGCCGTGCGGCACGCAGTTGGGAAGCGTACGACGCCATCGTGCGCACGCTCGAGACTCTGGATGCCGACGAGACACTGCTTGTGCAGTCCGGCAAGCCGGTGGGTGTGTTCCTCACTCACGAGTGGGCGCCGCGTGTGCTGATCGCCAACTCCAATCTCGTGCCGGACTGGGCGACGTGGCCCGAGTTCCGCAGACTGGAGGCCGCGGGGCTGACGATGTACGGCCAGATGACCGCCGGATCGTGGATCTACATCGGCAGCCAGGGCATTCTGCAAGGAACTTACGAGACGTTCGCCGCTGTCGCTGATAAACGGTTCGGCGGA
>DASZMW010000233.1:0-5370 GCA_035551735.1 Humibacter sp.
GTACACGCTGGGCAAACTGGGTATCGAGACCACATTCGTCGAGAACCAGGACGACCCTGAGGAGTGGCGTCGCGCCGTCCGCCCGAACACGAAGCTGTTCTTCGCCGAGACGGTGGGCAACCCGAAGATCAACATCCTCGACATCGAGACCATCGCGGGCATCGCGCATGAGAACGACGTTCCGTTGATCGTCGACAACACCATCGCGACTCCGTACCTGATCCGTCCGTTCGAGCACGGCGCCGACATCGTGGTGCACTCCGCCACGAAGTTCCTCGGCGGCCATGGCACCACCATCGGCGGTGTGCTGGTCGACGGCGGAACCTTCGAGTGGTCGAAGCACGTCGACAGGTTCCCGGGCCTCACCGAGCCCGACGAGTCTTACCACGGCGTCAGCTACACGCAGGCCGTCGGCGATGGCCTCGCCTACATCATCAAGGCCCGCGTGCAACTGCTGCGCGACCTGGGCTCTGCCATCGCGCCGAACAGCGCCTGGCTGCTCATCCAGGGCATCGAGACGCTGTCCCTTCGCGTGGAGCGTCACGTGCAGAACGCGCAGGAGATCGCCGAGTTCCTGGAGAGCCATCCCGACGTGGCTTCGGTGAACTACTCCGGCCTGCCGACGAGCCCGTGGTACGCGGCGGCCAACAAGTATTCCCCGAAGGGCGTCGGCGCCGTGCTCTCGTTCGAGCTCAAGGGCGGTGTGGATGCCGGCCGCGCGCTGGTCGACAGCCTCACGCTGTTCAGCCACTTGGCCAACATCGGCGATGTGCGCTCACTGGTCATCCACCCGGCATCGACGACGCACTCGCAGCTGTCGCCGGAGGAGCAGCTGACTGCAGGAGTGACCCCGGGCCTGGTGCGCCTCTCGGTCGGACTCGAGAATGTCGACGATCTGAAGTCCGACCTCGAGGCCGGCCTCGCCGCGGCCCGTGCCGTCGCGCAGTCCGACACGGTCACGGCGTAACACCCGCACACGAAAAGGACCCGGCGCCGGCCGGGTCCTTTTCGTGTGCTCGGCAGGTGCCGACTTCGCGTTCTCGCCGTAACACGGCACGGCGCCGCCGCTTCAGCGGCGAGAATTGACCTCACCATGGACTGGCAGACCTCAGAAGACACCGTGCCGTCGAGTTTCATCACCGACGCGCAGGCCCGTTCGCTGCTGGGCAAGCCGCGCGCGAGCGGCGCATGGCGCGAGGGCGACCCGGTGGGTGAACGCAGATTTGCACGCATCGGCCCGGTTGCCTTCGAGAGCGGCCGGTCGCTGTCGAGCGCGACGATCGCGTACGAGACGTGGGGAACTCTGAACGACGCACGCGACAACGCGGTGCTCGTGCTGCACGCGCTCACTGGCGATAGTCACGTGCTGGGCAAGGCCGGCCCTGGGCATCCGACGTCGGGCTGGTGGGGCGGAGTCGTCGGTTCCGGTCTCCCCGTCGACACCGACCGCTGGTTCGTGGTCGCCCCGAACATGATCGGCGGATGCCAGGGCTCGACCGGCCCGGCATCCCTCGCACCAGACGGCATCGAGTGGGGCCCGCGCTTTCCGTACGCCACCATTCGCGACCAGGTGAACGCGCAGGCCGCGTTCTCCGACGCGATCGGCATCGACCGTTGGGCTGCGGTGATCGGCGGGTCGATGGGCGGCATGCAGTCACTCGAGTGGGCGGTCAGTTTTCCGGACCGTCTGGAGCGAGTGGCCGTGGTCGCCGCTCCCCCGTTCTCGACCGCCGACCAGATCGCACTCAATTCGGTGCAGATCGAAGCGATCCGCACCGACCCGCAGTTCCGGGCCGGTCGTTACTACGATGCCGACGACGGCGACGGACCGCACGCCGGGCTCGCCCTGGCCCGCCGCATGGCGCTGCTCAACTACCGCAGCGCCAACGAGTTGAACGAGCGCTTCCAGCGCAGCTGGCAGAGCGGTATCAGCCCGCTTGGAGCGGGAGGACGCTTCGCCGTCGAGTCGTATCTCGACTTCCACGGAAACAAGTTCACCCGGCGCTTCGACGCGAACAGCTACGTCACCGTGGTGAATGCCATGACCTCACACGACATCGGACGCGGACGCGGAGGCGTGGATGCCGCACTCGGCCGAGTCACCGCGCGCTCCCTCGTTCTCGGCATCGACAGCGACCGCCTCTACTCGGTCGACGGCCAACGCATCATCGCGGCCGGGTTGACCTCGAGCATCCACGGCGCGCATCCGATCGAGATCCACTCCCCGTTCGGCCACGACGCATTCCTGATCGAAGACGACCTGATCGGGCCCCCGCTCCGCTCTCTGCTGGAGTCCTGAGCCGCGGGGTCTCACGGCCCGATCACGCCGAACGCCGCTGAGCATGAGAAAGTGTCATTCGGGGGCCCAACCTGTGGTCGGGCGCTCTGGTCGCGCCATCGAGGCGCGGTGACCATCCGGAGGACCGATGACGCGCACCGTCGAGCAGCGTGACCGCATGCTGGGATCCGCGGCGAGCCTGGTGATCATCCTCAACGCCGCGGGTGCGGCGATCTGCGCCGTCGTGCCCGGCGTGCTCCCCCAGCTGGAGTCCACGATCAGCGTGGTGGCGCTCTGCCTGCTGCTCATCGCCGCCGGCGTGTACCTGGAGCGCAGACCGTCTCCGATTCCCGTCGTCGTGGTACTCGCGACGTCGGCGATCGCCATGGGGGTCGTGGCGCTCACCTCGGGAATCCACGGCGGCGGCGCGGCATCCGTCATCGCCCTGCTCACAGCCGCGAGCGCAGGCTCGGCGTTTCTGCTCGCCGTGGATGCCCAGCGCCGCATCATCTTGATCATCGCCTTTCTCGGCATCCTCGCCATCGTTGTGCCGACGACGCTGACCATCGGCAGCAATCTCATCACCATGCTGTTCGTCACGATCGGTAGCTGGGCGTTCTGCGCCGGCATCGGCGTCTGGGTCTCACACGTCGTGCCTCGCACGGTCGAGCGCATCGAGGGCATGAGCGACGCCTACCGCACCGAACGCCAGGCGAGCGAGTTGGAGGCGCGTCGCAGGCAGAGCGCCAGGCTGTTGCACGACACCGTGCTCGCCACGCTGACTCTGCTCGCGCACTCCGGTCGCGGCGTCGGCGAGCAGGCGCTGCGCGCCCAGGCTGCGGAGGATGCCGCGCTGCTGCGTCAACTCCGGCTCGGCTACACACCCGACCCCGCGGCATCCGGGGACTACCGACTGCGCCAGGTGCAGGAATCCACACTCGGCAACACGCTCGAGACGGTCAAGCAGCGATTCAAGCGCATGGGCCTCGACGTCGCCTGGCACGGAACGGGGCACGTCCTCCTCCCGGCCGAGACGCTCGACGCATTCCTGCTCGCGCTCGCGGAATGCCTCGAAAACGTCCGTCGGCATTCCGGGGAGACGCAGGCGCACGTGACCATCACCGACGACGACGTAACGGTACGTGCCATGATCACCGACTCGGGTGTGGGCTTCGACGTCGGCGCGGTCTCTCCGGGGCGCCTCGGTTTCACCGAATCGATCGTCGCGCGCGTTCGCGATGTCGGAGGCAACGCCCGCCTTTTCAGCGCACCGGGTTCCGGAACGACCGTGGTGTTGGAGGTGCCGAAGCAATGAGCAGACTCGACGCACGTGCGACGCACGTCTACACCGGCGTGGCGCAGCTGCGCAAAGGCACAATGGTCATCGCCGATGCCCTCGTCGGCGCTTCGTTGCTGCGGTTTCTCTACTTCGGGCGCTTCTATCCGCATCTCTGGCTCGGCATCGTGGCGATCGTCTTTCTCGTGGTCGTCGCCGTGCTGATGTGGTTCATGCCCACGGCCAGAGAGATTCCGACCGAGCGGGGGCGCTTCGTCGGCTTGATGGCTGCCTGCGCCATCATCACGGGCCTCGACCTCGCCGGGGCATGGGCACCCGGCTCGATGCCCGTCTTCCCTGTCACGTGCATCGGGGTCGGGGGTCTGCTGCTCGCGGCAGTCACTACGCGGCCGGCTCGAGACATCCTGGTCGCGACCGGGGTGTTCGGGGGCATTCTCGTCATCGTGATGGGCTTGCAGGTGGCCGAACCGCAATCGGCCGTCCCTCGGTTTGCGTTCGTGGTCATCGCCTGCACCTCGCCGCTCGTGGGCATCGCACTCGTGCGGTCGTTCCGCTCCATCGTGCAGTTCCACTCCGAGATCGCTCAGACGCAGAGCACGACGACCACCGACACTGCTGTCGGGATGCTGGCATCCGAGGAGCTGGAGAGGCTCGACTTCGCAGCGGAGCAGTTGCTGGAGTACGTCTCGGCCGGACACGCCGAACTGCCGCTCGACGAGGAGACCGCCTCCAGGGCATCCGCGCTGGCGACGCAATTGCGCCTGCACCTGGTAGACGACCGCAGGCAGACCTGGCTGCATCATGCCGTTACAGAGTCAGCGGTGCTCGATCCGGTTGCCCAGATCGACGACCCTGACGGCCTCGCTGCATCGCTCTCGGCACGCCAGCGCGACGGACTCTTCTCCGCCATCTGGATGCTCGTCGGAAGCCCATCGAAGAGCGCGACATCGCTCGTGATCAGCATCTCCCGAGGCGCGGATGCCGGGCCCCACGTGCACAGCCTTCGCGTGCTGATCGAGGCGACAGGCGTTCCGCGCCGACAGATCGATCCCTCGGCGTGGCAAGCTATTCGCAGAGTCGGGCGATACACCGAGACCGGTTCATCCGCTATGGTGCGGATTGAGGTGGACTGCCTTGTCGATGCAACAGAGGATCGATGACGCGGCACACAGCAGGTCGCGATGCGACCACTCGCCACCGAAGAAGGTAGAGACAAGAGCGTGAAGGAATCAGGCCAAGACCCGATCAAGATCGCCATCGTTGACGATCACCGCATGCTGCTCGGCGCACTCACGGAGTGGATCAGGAGCGCAGCGGACGACATCGAGATGGTCGCGGCCGTGGCAACATGGCCGGAGCTGCTGACCCACGAGGCGTTCCCCGTCGATGTGGTACTGCTCGACCTCGATCTCAAAGACAACATCCCCGTCTCGATCAAGCTGCAGGCGCTGAAAGCAGCGGGCGTGCCCACCATGCTGATGAGCGCCTACTCCGATCCGAACGTCGTTCGCGAGGCGCTCGCCGCCGGGGCTGCCGGTTACCTTGTGAAGAGCGAGAACGCCGACATGATCGTCGAGGCGATCCGCGCGGCCGCGCGCGGTGACTCGTTCATCTCCGAGGAGCTCGACGTCGCGCTCAGCCAGAGCACGACGGGCTCTCCGAAGCTCAGCGCGCAGGAGCGTCGCGTGATGGCCCTCTACGGTGCCGGCGAGCCCGTGAAGACCGTGGCGTTCAAGCTAGGCATCTCCGACGAGACGGCGAAGAGCTATCTCAAGCGCATCCGCGAGAAGTACCG
>DASZMW010000234.1:0-3642 GCA_035551735.1 Humibacter sp.
AAGGGGGATGACGCGGCGCCTGCGTTCGGCCATGGTTCGCCTCCGTTCAGCGGCAACGGGAGTGTTGCTGAGACGTGCGAACGTCCCGTGACACCCTAAGCCCGATCAGGACGGGCGAGACGACGCCCTCCCGAAGAGGCCGGAGGAAGGGGCATCAGAGGAGCGGATCAGAGGTCCAACGCGCGCTGCAGGCGTCGACCGGAGGCCGCCCGATGCGCGATCGCCGCCTCGTAGTGGGCGAACAGGCCGGTGCAGACATCCGACCACGAGGAATGGATGACAGCACGTCGCCCTGCCTCGCCCATGCGCCTGCGCAGTCCACCGTCATCGACGAGGGTCTGCACCGCGTCGCGCAGTCTGCGATCGGTGTCGATCAGAAATCCGTCCACACCGTCCCGTACGAGGTCGATCGGACCGCCAGCATTCGGTGCGACGACCGGGATGCCCGTCGCGTGCGCCTCCTGCACCGTCTGGCCGAACGTCTCCTCGGTGCCGGTGTGCACGAAGACGTCCATCGCGGCGTAGGCCGAGGCCAGGTCGCGGCCGCCGCGTCGGCCGAGCCAGGCGACGGGCATCCGCTTCAACGTCCTGCGAACCGCGACCTCGCTCGGTCCGTCGCCGACGATGGCGATGCGGATGCCGTCCATGCCCCGCAGCGCAGCGAACCTTTCGACCTGCTTCTCGGGCGCGATCCTGCCGACGTAGCCGACGACCACTTCGCCGTCAGGCGAGAGCCGCTCCCGCAGCGCGACCGTCTCGGCTGCGGTGCGGTTGTTCGGGTGGTAGCGCTCAAGATCCACACCCCGGCCCCACCTGCGCACGCGCAGCACTCCCGCCTGGGCGAGATCGTGGGCGGATGCCGTCGACGGCGCGAGCGTGAGATCGGCGCCGTTGTGCACCCACCGCACATAACGCCAGGCGATGTTCGTCGTCATGCCGAGGCCGTTGCGCTTGGCGTAGCCGGCGACATCCGTCTGATAAATCGCGACGGTGGCGACGCCCAGCCTTCCGGACGCCGCGATGGCCTGCGCCCCGAGCAGGAACGGCGACGCCGCGTGCAGCACGTCGGGTGCGAAGGACGCCAGCAGCTGCTGCACGTGTGGGCTCGGCATGCCGAGCGGGAACCGTCGGTAGGCGATCGAAGGAACGGTGTGAACGGCGAATCCGGCGTAGTCGGCCGGCGCGTTCGGTCCAGGGCAGATCACGATGGCGTCGTGACCGGCTCTGGCCAGCTCGTCGAGAACGCGGCACACGCTCGTCGTGACGCCGTTCACGGTCGGGAGGAAACTCTCGCTGACGATGGCGACCCTCATGACACGAACGGTAGAAAGCCGCCGTGGCGGCCGGGTGAACCGCCGCTGAACCCGGCAGGTCGTGCACGCGTCGGTTCTCGGGCCGCCGCCGGCAAGGCATCCGCCTATCCTGAGGGGCATGAGCGTATTGCCCCTGAGGGATTTCTATTGCGTCATCCCTGCCGGGGGGGTGGGGTCGAGACTCTGGCCTCTCTCCCGGGCGGACGCGCCCAAGTTTCTCCACGACCTGACCGGATCGGGTTCGACTCTGCTGCGGGCCACCTGGAACCGCCTCTCACCACTGGCTGGGCCGCAGCGCGTCATGGTCGTCACGGGGCGTGCGCATCGTGCGGCAGTGGAGAGTCAGATCCCCGCGCTCGCCGACGAGAACGTCGTGCTCGAGAGCGAGCCACGCGACTCGACGGCGGCCATCGGACTCGCAGCAGCGATCCTCGAGCGTCGTGAACCGGGCGTGATCATCGGCTCGTTCGCGGCGGACCACGTGATCGGCAGCGAACCCCTGTTTCGCGCGGCCGTCATCGAGGCGGTTTCCGCAGCGCGCGCCGGCTACATCACCACGATCGGCATCCAGCCGACCGAGCCCGCCGTCGGCTTCGGATACATCCACGTCGGTGAGCAGCTCGACATCGAGAGCGCGCGATCGGCCAAGCGCGTGACGTCGTTCGTCGAGAAGCCCGACCTCGAGACCGCGACGCAGTACCTGTCGAGCGGCGACTACCTGTGGAACGCCAGCATGTTCATCGCGAAGGCGTCCGTACTGCTCGAAGCGATCGGCAAGTCGGAGCCGAAGCTCTTGGCAGGTCTGCTCGAACTGGCCGAGGCCTGGGACGACCCGGCGGCCAGGGGGCCGGCGGTCGACCGCATCTGGCCGACGCTCAAGAAGGTGGCGATCGATTACTCGGTCGCCGAGCCCGCCGCAGCCGCCGGAAAACTCGCCGTCGTGCCCGGGCATTTCGCATGGGACGACGTGGGGGACTTCGCGTCGCTGGCCAAGCTGAACAGTGGAGGACGGGCATCCGATCTGGCCATCCTCGGCGAGAACGCGAGAGTCCTGTCGGATGCCTCGAGCGGCATCGTGGTCAGCCAGACCAATCGCGTGATCAGCCTGATCGGCATTCAGAACGTGGTCATCGTTGACACTCCCGATGCCCTGCTCGTCACTACCAGTGAGAACGCGCAGCGCGTCAAGGCCGTCGTCGAGGCACTGCGGCTCACCGGCTCGACCGAGGTGCTCTAGCCTCAGCTCTCGACGTCGCCCGGTAACGGGCCGGGGTCTTCGGTCGTCCCAACGACGTTCTGTACGCCCAATTCCTCGAGACGTTTCGGGTCGGCGAGCACCTCGAGTCCCACGATCCGGTCTCCCTGGATGTCGAAGGCCATGATCGAGACGACGCCCGCACCCATCACGGCCGCGACGCCGGGGAGGCCATCGATGAGGATCGGTGTCGAGTGGGCGGCGAGGCGACCGGCCAGTACCGCCTGCTCGACGATGGATCTGGCGCCCTCGACCAACTGCGTCGTGGTGCCGTAGTCGGCCCGAAGCACCGCGCCGTCGTCAAGCAAGTTCAGAAGGGCCGCGATATTTCCGTCTCGAGCCGCGGCGAGCCAGGCCTCGACGATCTGTCGGCCACGTTCACGATTCGGCCGCGCCGGCTCCTCGGCGCCGCGCACCCGCCTGCGCCCGCGTGAAGCGAGTTGCCGGGCGGCATCCGGGGATCTCTCGAGCACCGTCGCGATCTCCTCGAACGGGCGACCGAACACGTCGTGCAGCACGAAGGCGATCCGCTCGGCAGGGCTGAGCCTCTCCAGAAGGATCAGCAGCGCCACGCTCACCTGATCGCTCTGCGCCGTCAGCTCGGCGGGGTCGGCGTCTACCGCCGTCGGCTCGTCCCGCCACGGCTCGACCTGCCAGGAGTGCTCGCGGGTGCGGCGCGGTGCCCGCAGGAGATCGAGGCTCACCCGCGACACGACCGTGGTGAGCCACGCCTCCAGGTTGTCGATGCCGTCGGCATCCGCGCGCTCCAGCCGCAGCCAAGTCTCCTGCACGGCGTCGTCTGCGTCGGTAGTGGAGCCGAGCAGCCTCGTTGCGATGGCGCGCAGACGCGGTCGTTCGGTCTCGAACCGTCTGGCGAGAAACCCTCGATCGGTCATGTCACATCTCCTCGTTGTCGATCGTCGGTATGTCGACGAGGGAACGCCCTCGGATGTGACACGAAAGGACGACGACCATGAACGCACCTGTGCTCGTGACGGGGGGAACGGGAACCATCGGCAGCCACGTGGTGCCGATGCTCCGCCAAGCAGAGCGCGAAGTGAGGATCCTTTCCCG
>DASZMW010000235.1:0-5714 GCA_035551735.1 Humibacter sp.
GAGTCTCCGCCCCCTGAGCGAGCCGCAGGCGAGTCGAAGGGCGGCTCGACGGAGTCGCCTTGCACGTTCTCCTTGGTCCGCACACCGGATGCCAGGCGCAAGATCTCGCGCCGGAGGGTCTCGGTCACCTTCGACGGCAGATAGGCGAGGTCGAGGTTGGCGTCGTGGCCGGCGACCACGATCTCGAGCTTCGCGGCACCGAACACCCTGGCGAAGATCGGCCGCTGCACGTTGATGCCCTGGATGCGATCGAGCCTGGCCTTGCGCTCTTGTCGCCTCAGGATGCCGCTGCGCAGTTCGACTGCTTCGTTCGTCACGCGGAACGTCTGCACCCGCCACGACAACGTGAAGACGCCGACGCAGGCGGCGATCACCACCACCGCGATTCCGATCGCCGGCCATTCGAAGTTGTGCTTGATGATCGCGTCGACGGGATCGCCTGACGGGTAGTCGGGTGTTCCGAGGAAGAGGTTGACGATGCGTTCGCGCAGGTTCGCGATGATCACCCCGGCGACGGCGACGATGGCGATTCCGCCACGCAGGAACGGGGTCGCCTTGTGCATCCGATGCCACTCGCCGTCGGCGAGCCCCGTCGCCGCCGAATAGGTCTCGGTCACGAGAACGTCAGAGCCCCGTCCTGCGCGCCTCGGCGAGCTCGACGAGGCGATCACGCAGCCACGCGGCATCCGTGTCGACGAGCCCGGGGATCGAGACCCTGCTCGACGCCGCTGCCGTCACGAACTTCAGCTCGGCGAGGCCGAGCAACCGGTCGACAGGACCGCGCTCAATGTCGAGCAATTGCATGCGGCCGTACGGAACGGCGACGAAGCGCTGAAACATGATGCCGCGACGGATCAACAGATCGTCGTCGCGAAGCTGATACCCGATAGCCCTGGCGCGGCGCGGCGCGATGATGAGCTGCACGAGCGCAATCACGACGATGACGATGAGCGCGATCCACGCCCAGCCCCAGCCGAGAACCAGCCAGGCGAACACGGCGATCGCAGCGGCGACCACGCCCCCGATCAGGGAGCTCACCAGCACGACGACGACGTACCTCGGCGACACGCGACGCCACTGCGCGGCCACGTCAAGTCGTTGCGACACTGTGCTCCTCGCCTCTGCCGATGGGTGCACACCATCGTACTGACGCGGCCTGCACCTACGCGGTGCTTCGCCCGCTCACGGAGTGGGGTCGACGCACGTCGCCCGCTCGGGGAGCGGGACCGCCGCGCTGCCGCGGCCGATCGCGCTGTCGCGGCCGGTCGCGCTGTCGCGCCCGATCGCGCGAACCGATACGCGGGATCGTGTCGGCAGCAGCCCGATCAGGAACGCCACGAGCGCCAACCCAACGCAGACGACACCCGCCACCGGTGTGAGCAGCGGGCCGCCGAGACCGATCACGAAGTTGCCGAGCGGCGGGGAGAGCGCAATTCCGACGTACATCGCTGTGGAGTTCCACGAGAGCGTGACGGCCGCGGCATCCGGGTCGATGACCACCAGCCTGTGTTGCACGGGCACGCTCGTGCCCGCCGCCACGAAGCCCCACACCGCGAAGACGATCAGACAGAGCGGGAACGACCACACGGTCAGTGGAAGCACGCCGAGAAGGATGCCGACAGCGACCAGCGCGACCACCGCGATGAGCCTGCTGCCATAGCGGTCGGTGACCGGACCGGCGATCAGGTTGCCGACGACGCCCGCGAGGCCGTAACCCATCAGCAACACAGCAAGGAGGGTGCCCTCGCCACCCGTCGCCCCTGACGTCAGACTCGCGCTGAAGATGAACACGACGTTGAAGGCGACGACCATGAAGAGAGTCGTCAGCACCGCGGCGATCACTCGCCTGTCGGCCAGAGGCGCCAGGCGTCGTCGGATCGGCACCGGTGCCGCGGTCGGAATCTTTCGGAACAGCAGTGCGATGCCGAGGCCGACGACGATTCCGATGCTCGCCAGGCACCACATCGGCAGCCGCCAGCTCGCAATGCTGCCAAGGGCAGTGCCGAGCGGGGTGCCGATCGCGCCTGACAGGGTGAAGCCCGCGCTCACCATGGCGAGCGCCCGGCCACGACGTTCCGGCGGCACGAGGGATGTCGCCACGGCGCTGGCCGTCGGCACCAGCGCAGCCCCGCCAAGGGCCGCGATGCCGCGACCCCCGATGAACCCTTCCACGTTGACGCTGGTCGCGGCCACGATGGTGCCGATCGAGAAGAAGGCCGCGCCACACGCCATCAGCACGGCGCGCGATACCCGCGCCAGAAAAATGGATGCCAACGGGGCGGCGATCGCCACGATGACCGCGTAGACGGTGATCGAGTAGCTCACCGTCGCCTGGGTCGTGCCGAGCTGGTTCGCGATCTGGGGCAGGAGCCCGGCGATCACCGATGCGTTGGTACCGACCATGAACATCGCTCCGGCGAGCAGAAGCAGCCTCGCCGTCGAACCACGGTACGCGGAGGTCACCGGCCGACTCTGCCGAACAGCGATGCGATCGGCGCGACGACGACGGGACGCGCCGCAACCCAGCCGCCGGCCATCACCAGAACGGAGACGACGAAGATCCAGAATCCCACCCAGTTCACCTGATCACTCCCGCCGTACATGTGATTGAGATTGCGGAGAGCGCCGGTCGAGAACACGAGTGCGACGTGCACCACGATGAAGGCAACGAAGTAGACCATGACGGGAAAGTGGATGGCTCTGGCCAGCTCGAGGGGATACACCCGGCTCAAGCGCTCGGCCTTCTTCGGCCAGAGACCGGACATCCGTATGCCGGTCACCGCCGCGAGCGGCGCCGCGAGGAAGACCGTCACGAAGTATGTGAGCTGCTGAAGGCTGTTGTAGTTCGCCCAGCCGTCGTCGGTCGGCCAGTTCAGCGACGCGTAGTGCAAAGCGGCCGAGATCGCGTTCGGGAACACCGACCAGCTGGTCGGGATCACGCGCATCCACTGCCCTGTGCAGAACAGCAGCACGACGAAGAGGATGCCGTTCACGATCCAGAGCAGATCGAGCGACTGATGCAGCCACAGGGTGAGACTGATCTTGCGGTTCGCGTTCCAACGCGGTGTCCAGCTCGCCTTCGGCCTGCTCTCACGTCGCACCTGGATGCCGGAGCGGATGATCAGCACGATCAGGAACGCGTTGCAGAAATGCTGCCAGCCGACCCACGCCGGGAATCCGATCGGCGCGCTCGCAGGCAGTGCGTAGTCGCCCGGGTACGTGTGCACGAAGTCCTGCACGAATCGGAACGTGAGCAGGCCGCGAGCAGCGAGCACCAGGATGCCCGCCACGACGATGATCGCCACCGCCGCCCCGATCGACCGCCACACCAACCGCCCGACGCTGCGTCCCCGGTAGAGCTTCTTTGCGGCGGGCGCGGGCGCCCGTTCCGGTGCGGTCCCGGCTGCCTCCAGCGGCTCGGCATCGACCGACTCGGCGCGCACCTGCTCCACGGGAAGCGCTCGCGCGGTCTCGATCGGCGCGACGGGCACGGGTACGGAGACCGGCGCTGGCGCTGCCGCTGCCGCTGGCGGCCATGGTCCCCCGCCGTGCGTTCTCGGCAGTCCTCTGCGCACCCGGTCCGGCCGGACGAGGAGCGCTGGAGCGATCGCTTCACGGGTCGCCGCAGGAAAGACCGTCGCGTCGTCCGCCATGACCGGCGTATGTGCGGCGACGGCCGGCTCGGACACGACGCGTTCAGTCGCCTCGCCCGCCGCCGGTGCCACGCCCGCCGGAAGCTGCGCGGCATCCGGCCACGCCGCTCCTCCGTGCACGCGCGGCAGCCCGCGGCGGATCCGCCTGGTGCTCGTCTCCCCTGCCATCTCGGCTCAAGCCCGCTTCGACTCGATCGCAGAGATCAGCTGCGGTACGACCGCGAACACGTCGCCGACGATGCCGAAGTCGGCGATCTCGAAGATCGGTGCCGAGGCATCCTTGTTGACCGCGACGATGGTCTTCGCCGTCTGCATGCCGGCGAGATGCTGGATCGCGCCGGAGATGCCCAGTGCGACATAGAGCTGCGGCGATACCGAGACGCCGGTCTGCCCCACCTGGTGCGCGTAGGGGATGTATCCGGCGTCGACCGCGGCCCTCGACGCACCGACCGCGGCACCGAGCACGTCGGCCAGTCTGTCGACCAGCTCGAACTGCTCCTTCGAGCCAAGCCCTCGACCACCGGCGACGACTCGCGCCGCACCGCGCAGCTCGGGACGCTCGGATGCCGGCTCCCCGTCCTCCCGGGACACGACGGCGACGACCGGCGTCGACGCTTCCACGTGCAGCCGGTGCACCGTCGGCGTGACCGGCGAGGGTATGGCTCCTGCGGCCCCGGCGCGCAGCGTGACCACGGCGGTGCCGAAGGTCACCGCCGAGTCGACGTCGTATGCGCCGCCGTAGACGGAATGGTGGGCGACTATTCCCTCCTCGTCGCGGGACACATCGACAGCGTCCACTGCGAGCGCGTTGCCCGAACGCACGGCGAACCGTGCCGCTGCGTCTCTGGAGTCGATCGTGTTCGACACCAGCACCGCCTCCGGCGCAACGAGCGTGGCCGCAGCGGCGAGGGCATCCGTGTAGGTGGCGCTGACGACGGATGCCTCGCTCGTTCGCTCTGCAACCAGCACGTGCTGCACGCCGAGTCGTCCCAACGCTTCGGCGGCCGCTTCCCCGGTCCCCGCCGCGGTCACCACCAGCGCGACCGGAGTGCCCACCGCTGCTGCGACGGAGACGAGCTGCGCGACGGTCTTCGCAGGGCTGCCGCCCACCGACGTCTCGACGAGCACAAGCACCGCGTCCCGCGGATACACGGCGGACCCGTCATCCTGCGCCACGGTCATACCAGTCCCTTCTTGACGAGGAAATCGGCGAGCTGCTCGCCGGCATCGCCGGAGTCGACGATCTTCACGCCGGCCTCGCGCGGCGGGTGCTCCGCGACCGCGATCATGATCGAGCGCGGCACCAGAGCGTCGGCGTCGATCCCGAGAGCAGCGAGCGAGAGCGTGTCGTAGGGCTTCTTCTTCGCCGCCATGATGCCCTTGAGGCTCGCGAAGCGCGGGTCGGGCAGTTGCTCCGTGATCGAGGCGACGACGGGCAGGGATGCCTCGACCTTGCTGCGACCGCCGTCTGCGGCCCTCTCCCCGCGCAGCACGCCCTCGGCGAGTTCGACGCTGTCGAGCGCCGTCACGCTGGCGAGGCCGAGCCTCTCGGCGATCATGGCGGGCATCACCCCGCCCGAGCCGTCCGTCGAGACGTTGCCGGCGAGAATCAGATCAGCAGACAGGTCGGCGAGTGCGGCGGCGAGAACCTGCGAGGTCAGCGTCAGATCAGCACCGGAGAGGGCGTCGTCCGCAACGTGCACGGCACGGTCTGCACCCATCGCGAGCGCCTTGCGCACCGAGTTCGCCGCCGACTCCGGGCCGGCGGTGAGGGCGATGACCTCGGTGCCCGGCGCAGACTCGGCATACGAGATCGCGACCTCGAGTGCGCGTTCGCTCACTTCGTCGAGCACCTTGTCACCGGCATCCCGCAGCGCAAGCCCGGTCTCGAGATCGAGCTTGCGCGCGCCATAGGTGTCGGGCACCTCCTTGACGAGAACGACGATTCTCATGCGCCTCTTCCCACGTGTCTCACTCCACCGGCCATCTCGAACCGCAGCGGTTTCACGCGGCCCGCAGTACGAACGTGCCGCGATCGAGCACGATCTCGTCACGGTCGTT
>DASZMW010000236.1:0-18089 GCA_035551735.1 Humibacter sp.
GCTCTTCTACTACAACAAGGCACGAGCCGGAAAGCCCGTCCCGCTGCTCGGAACGTCGTACAGCTGGAACAGCGACGGCACGCAGTTGACCGTCAAGGTGCGTCAGGGCGTCAAGTGGTCCAACGGCAAGCCCGAGTCCACCGACGACGTCGTGTACTCGCTGAACCTCATCTCGAACAACCCCGGCCTGAACACCTCCGGCACCAAGTGGGTGGCGAAGAAGACGGCGGATGACACCGTCGTCATCACCTTCCCGACGACCTCGTTCACGCTCGAGCCGCAGATTCTCGGCAACGAGCCGATCGTTCCCCAGAGCATCTGGAAGAGCATCTCCGACCCGACCAAGGTGACCAACACCAAGCCCGTCGGCACCGGCCCCTACATGCTCAAGAGCTTCACTCCCCAGAGCTTCGTGCTCGTGAAGAACCCGAACTACTGGGGCACCGGTGACGCTGCTCCGAAGGTCGACCAGGTGCGCTACATCTCCCTGGCCAACGCGGATGCCGCGACCTCAGCACTCGAGGCCGGCCAGACCGACTACATGGGCTCCTTCCTTCCGACGCTGAAGAGCATCATCGCCAAGCACAAGAACCTCAGCTACTCGAACTCGCCGCAGGCGACGACGGCACTGTTCACGTGCTCTGACGCATCCCTCGGCTGCGCCGGACCGCAGACCGACACCGCGGTGCGTCAGGCCCTGTACTACGCGATGGACCGTACCCAGCTCGACAAGCAGGCGGCAGCAGGGTTCAGTGCACCGGCATCCTCATCGCTGCTCTTGAACACGGTGAACAAGTCGCAGATCACGAACTCGAAGTACCTCGAGGTGCCGCAAACCGCGAACATCACGAAGGCGAAGAGCATCCTCGAGGCCGACGGCTGGAAGCTCGGTTCGAACGGCTACTACGCGAAGGACGGCAAAGAGCTCGACCTGTCGGTCAACGTCGTCTCCGGCTGGACCGACTACGACACCATCTGCCAGTTGCTGCAGGGCCAGTTCAAGGCGGCGGGCATCAAGCTCGCGGTCAACCAGATGGCGCAGAACGCCTGGAGCCAGGCGGAGTCGACCGGCAAGTTCGAGATCTCGATGAACTCGATCAACATGGGCGTCTCGTCCGACCCGTACTACCAGTACAGCGCTTACCTCGCGACATCGGCCACGGCCAAGGTCGGAACCCCCGCGCCGTCGACGAACACGTCGCGCTACTCGAACACGTCTGTCGATGCGGCGATCAAGCAGCTCGCCACCACCAATGACAACTCGGTGAAGCAGGCGGCGTACAAGACGATCCAGGACCAGATCGTCAAGGACATGCCGTACGTGCCGATCTACGTCAACTCGGCTCTGGCGGAGTACAACAACTCCCGCGCGACCGGCTGGCCGAGCCAGGACAACCAGTACGCCTTCCCGCTTCCGTGGGGTGGCAACTGGGGCGTCGGAATCGTGCTCAAGACGATCCGCCCGGTGAAGTAACCACAACGCGATAGGGGTCGGAGCCGGGCGGATGCCCACCAGCATCCGTCCGGTTCCGGTCGCGCAGAAAGCAGACAGCGATGCGGTTCTACCTGCAGAAAATCGTGTTCTACATCGTCGCCCTGTGGGCGGCCGTCACACTCAACTTCTTGATTCCGAGGCTGATGCCCGGCAATCCGGTCGACATCATGATCGCCAAGATGGGCGCGGCCGGACAGCCCGTAACGGCCGGAACGCGCCACGCCCTCGAGATCGAGCTCGGCGGATCCAGCGGGAGCCTCCTGCAGCAGTACGGCGATTACATCGTCAATCTCCTGCACGGCGACCTCGGCGTCTCGCTCACGAACTTTCCCGAGAAGGTCACCACCGTGATCGGCCAGGCACTGCCGTGGACGATCGCGCTCGTCGGCCTCGCAACGATCATCTCGTTCATCCTCGGCATCGGGCTCGGCATGCTGGCCGGCTGGAAGCGCGGATCGTGGCTCGACAATCTCATTCCCGTCACCACGATGTTCCAGGCGGTGCCCTACTTCTGGCTGGCGCTCATCCTCGTGTTGGTGCTCACTCGCGTCGTCCCCCTGTTCCCCTACGCGGGCGGCTACAACGTGGCGACCACGACACCAGGCTTGAGCCTCGACTTCATTGGCAGCGCCATCTACTACGGATTCCTTCCTGCGCTCACGATCGTCATCTCCTCGATCGGCGGCTGGATGCTCGGCATGCGCAACATGATGGTCTCGACGCTCTCCGAGGACTACATCGTGACCGCCGAGGCGAAGGGCATCAATCCCCGCCGGGTCCGCATGACGTACGCCGCGCGCAACGCCGTGCTGCCGTCGCTCTCCGGATTCGCCATCTCGCTCGGCTTCGTGGTGGCCGGATCGATCGTGACCGAGCAGGTGTTCAGCTATCCGGGTATCGGCCAGCTGCTCTTCACCGCCGTCTCCAACGACGACTACGCCCTGATGCAGGGTGTCTTCCTCGTGATCTCACTCTCGGTACTCGCGGCGAACCTCGTCGTCGACGTGCTGTACGGACTCATCGACCCGCGCACCCGCGCGCGGTCCTAGGAGGGCGTTGTCATGGCATCCACTCTCACAGTCAACGACGCGGCTGCTCCGGCGGCCGCCGGCAGCAATCGCAGCTTCGCCCGGCTGCTGCCCTCGAGGTCGCCGAAGCTCATCGTCGGCCTGATCATCGCCGGCGTCATCATCCTCTGGGGCATCGTCGGACCGTTGCTCGTCGGGGACCCGAACGCCATCAGCACCGACGCGTTCGCGCCGCCGGGGCCGCAGCACTGGCTCGGCACGACGCAGACGGGTCAGGATGTCTGGACGCAGATCGCGTACGGCACCCGCGGCTCGCTCGTGATCGGCTTCGTCGTCGGGGTGCTGGCGACCGTGCTGTCGGCGTTCTTCGGCATCCTCGGCGCTTACATCGGCGGGGCCGTCGACGAGAGCTTCGCGCTCTTCACGAACGTGATCCTCGTCATCCCCGGTCTGCCGCTCGTCATCGTGATCGGCAACTATGTGCCGCAGAATCAGCGCGGTCTGTTCCTGATCGCAGTCGTGTTGGCGATCACCAGCTGGGCGGGATCGGCACGCGTGCTCAGGTCTGTCACGCTCTCCCTTCGCAACAGGGACTATGTCTCCGCATCGAAGGTCTCCGGCGAGAAGACGTGGCGCGTGCTCGGCGTGGAGATCCTGCCCAACCTCATTCCGGTCATGGCGTCGCAATTCGTGTTCGCGATCATCTTCGCCATCCTCGGCGAGGCCGGGCTGTCGTTCCTCGGCCTCGGCGCGAACAACTCGTTCACGCTCGGCACGATCCTGTACCAGGCCTACAACGACCTCGCCCTCACGCAGGGCGCTTGGTGGTGGTTCGTTCCGCCCGGCCTGGTGATCGCGCTGTTCGGATGCGCGCTGTCGCTGATCAACTTCTCGATCGACGAGATCATCAACCCCAAGTTGCGCAACCAGACCCGCGCTGCACGCAAGGCGTGGGGTCTCACGGCCGACCAGATCAAGCGCCTCGAGAAGGAGGACATCAAATGAGCGAGGACACGAGCATCCGGCCGCCTCGCCGCGAGGTGGACCCGGTCCTGACTATCGAGGACTTCAGCGTCGACTATCTGGGTGCGCACACCACCCACGCGGTGAAGAACGTGTCGCTCACGCTGGGTCGGGGCGAGGTGCTCGGCCTGGCAGGTGAATCGGGATGCGGCAAGTCGACGCTCGCCTACGGGGTGACGCGCCTGCTGAAGCCGCCGGCTCTCATCACGTCGGGATCGGCGACGTTCCACTCCCGTGAGGGCTTCACCGTCGACCTCGCGACCCTCGGCGGCGCCGACCTTCGAGCGTTCCGCTGGGACAAGGTCTCGATGGTGTTCCAGGGGGCGATGAACTCGCTCAACCCGGTCATCTCCGTTCAGGCGCAGCTCGAAGACATCTTCACGGCGCACCGGCCGGAGATGAAGAAGGCCGAGCGCATTCGAGCCTCCGGCGATCTGCTCGAGCGCGTCGGCGTCGATCGCGACCGCCTGAAGTCTTTCGCGCACGAGCTCTCCGGCGGCATGCGACAGCGCGTGATGATCGCGATGGCGATGGCGCTCGACCCACAGGTGATGATCATGGACGAGCCGACCACGGCACTCGACGTCGTGGTGCAGCGCGAGATTCTCGACGAGATCACCCGGCTGCGTTCCGAACTCGGATTCGCCGTCATCTTCATCACCCACGACCTGCCGCTGCTCCTGGAGATCAGCGATCGAATCGCCGTCATGAAGGCGGGGGAGATCGTCGAGCTCGACGACGCATACGACCTGTACACGAATCCGAAGCATCCGTACACGAAGCAGCTGCTGGCATCCTTCCCGAGCCTGACGGGCGAGCGCGGCGACTTCATCAGAACCGGCGTGCGTGACGAGCGTCTCCAACCTGCCGAAACCACGAACGAAGGAGCGATCGGATGAGCACGCTCGAATTCCGCAACGTCGTCAAGCGCTATCGGGTGCGCGGCAAGGGTGCACACGACCTGCTCGCCGTCAACGACGTGAGCTTCGCGCTCGAGTCGGGCAAGACTGTCGCGCTGGTCGGTCAGTCCGGCAGCGGCAAGTCCACGATCGCGAAGCTCCTGCTGCAGCTGGAGCGGCCGACCAGCGGCCAGATTCTGCTCGACGGCAAACCGGTCGGCCGTCACGGGAACGCCCTGCGCGATTACCGCCACCGGGTGCAGATGGTGTTCCAGGACCCGTTCGCCTCGCTCAACCCGTATCACTCGGTCGCGCACCACCTGGCTCGCCCGCTGAAGCTGCACGGGCGTGCGAGCACGAAGGCGGAGCTGGAGGCCGGCGTCGCACGGCTGCTCGAGCGCGTGCGGCTGACGCCGACGGACGAGTTCGCGCAGAAGCATCCGCACGAACTCTCCGGTGGTCAGCGCCAGCGCGTCGCGATCGCGAGGGCGCTTGCGCCGGCGCCCACCATGCTCATCGCTGACGAACCGGTCTCGATGCTTGATGTCTCCATTCGGCTCGGAGTGCTCAACCTGCTCGCCGGCCTGCAGCGTGAAGAGAACCTCGGCGTGCTCTACATCACCCACGACCTGGCGACCGCCAGGCATTTCTCCGACGAGATCCTGGTGATGTACAGGGGGCAGATCGTCGAGCGGGGGCCGGCGGACGACGTCATCCTCAATCCGCAGCACGAGTACACCAAGCTGCTCGCCGCGGCGGCACCGAACCCGGAACTGCGGCTCAAGCAACTCTCCGGAGCCTGACGCGTCGGCGGTGAAAGCCGCACGCACGAGGACCGTCCGCATGCGATTCTCGTCACCACCGGCCACGTGCGGCGGTCCCACCGCGCCCGTCGCCAGAGATCACGAACACAGAAAGAACCACCATGCCCTTCGTTCCCGCCACCTTCACCCCGATCAGCGACGGCTGGACGGTCACCGCCCTCGACGGCCCGCTCCCCCAGGGATTCGCGGCTGACGCGGTGTCTGCGGTCGTGCCCGGCTGCGTGCACACCGACCTGCTGCGCGCCGGCCTGATCGCCGACCCGTTCGACGGCGACAACGAGTCGCACCAGCAGTGGATCGGCGACACCGTGTGGCGCTATGACACGGCCTTCGAATGGGCCGACGACGGGAACACGCGGCACGACCTCGTCGCGTACGGGCTCGACACCGTCGCGACGATCGTGCTCAACGGCGTCGAGGTGGCGCGCACCCAGAATCAGCACCGGTCGTACCGGTTCGACGTACGTGAGCACCTGCTGGTGGGCCGCAACGAGCTCAGCGTCACGTTCGCGGCGCCCGTCACCGAGGCCGAGCGACGGGATGCCGAGCACGGCTCGTGGCCGCACGTGAACCATCACCCGTTCAACCAGCTGCGCAAGCAGGCGTCCAACTTCGGCTGGGACTGGGGCATCGACGTCGCCACCAGCGGCATCTGGCAGCCGATCGGGATCGACTCCTGGACGGGCGCACGCATCGCCTCGGTGCGGCCGCTCGTCGATGTGGAGGGCGCAGACGGCGTCGCCACCGTTCACGTCGAGCTGGAGCGTGACGGGGTGCGGTACGACGGGCCGATCACCGTCACGGCTCGGGTCGGCGAGCGGCATGCGGAGGTGACGGTCGACGCGGAGGCGGTACTGGCATCCGTCGTGGTGCGTGTTCCTTCCGCCCGGTTGTGGTGGCCCATCGGCCACGGCGATCAGCCTCTCTACGACGTCGCTGTCGGACTGCGCGGAACGCACGCAGCCTGGAACGGCCGAGTCGGGTTCCGCACTGTCGAGGTCGACACGTCGCCCGATGCGGCCGGCAACCGGTTCGTCGTGCGCGTCAACGGCGAAGACGTGCTCGTGCGCGGGGTGAACTGGATTCCCGACCACGCCTTCAGCGGTGAGCAGGACCGCGCCCGCTACGCGCGCCGTCTCGCGGATGCGACCGAAGCGAACGTCAACCTGATCAGGGTCTGGGGCGGCGGAATCTACGAGTCCGACGACTTCTACGAGCTGGCGGACGAGGCGGGCCTGCTGGTCTGGCAGGACTTCCTGTTCGCATGCGCCGCGTACTCCGAAGAGGAGTGGCTGGCGGCCGAGGTCGAGGCGGAGGCGCGCGAGCAGATCACGCGGTTGTCGTCGCATCCGTCGCTTGCGATCTGGAACGGCAACAACGAGAACATCTGGGCCTACGTGGAGTGGGGGTGGCGGCAGAGCCTCGGCGACCGCGGCTGGGGCGACGGCTACTACCGACGGCTCCTGCCCGACCTGCTCGCCGAACTCGACCCGACGCGGCCGTATTCGCCGGCCAGCCCGTTCTCGTTCGTCGAGTACGCGCACCCGAACGACGAGCGCAACGGCACCATGCACATCTGGGATGTCTGGAACCAGCGCGACTACACCGCCTACCGCGACTACGCGCCGAGGTTCGTCAGCGAGTTCGGCTTCCAGGGCCCGCCGGCATGGTCGACGCTCACCCGGGTCGTGCACGACGAGCCGCTGGATCCATACGGTCCCCAGATGCTGGTGCACCAGAAGGCCGAGAGCGGCAACCTGAAGCTCGAGCTGGGCATGGCTGCTCATCTGCCGACCCCGCGCACGATCGAGGACTGGCACTGGGCGACGCAGTTGAACCAGGCGCAGGCCATCCGCTTCGGCGTCGAGCATTTCCGTTCGCTCACCCCGCACAACACGGGAACGATCCTCTGGCAGCTCAACGACGACTGGCCGGTCGTGTCCTGGGCGGCCGTCGACTTCGACGAGCACCGCAAACCCCTCTGGCACGCGATGCGGGATGCCTATGCCCCCCGTCTTGCGACCATCCAGCCCCGAGACGGCGGCCTCGCCCTCGTGCTGGTGAACGATGCGGCGGATGCCTTCACGGGCACCGCCCTGGTGAGTCGCGTGGCCTTCGATGGATCCGTACTCGTCGAGGCGAGCATCGAGGCGAACGTCGGCGCCCGCGGCGTCGCGACGATCCCGCTTCCCGAGGAGGTCGCGACGTTCGGCGACACATCGGCCGAGGTGATCGTCGTCACGGTCGACGGGTTCGGGCGAGCGCTGTTCGACGGAGCCGAGGTGCGCGACCAGCAGCTGCGGCAGGACGCGCTCGAGGCATCCGCTGCACCTGTGGACGGCGGATACCGGGTCGTCGTCACGGCACGCAGCTACGTGCGTGACGTCTTCGTCGCCGTCGACAGGGTGGACCCTCGTGCAACGGTCGACGCGGGTCTGGTGACTCTGCTGGCGGGCGAGTCAGCGACGTTCGAAGTGCGCTCCGAGGCGGCGGTGGATCCTGAGTCGCTCACCACCGCCCTGGTGCTGCGATCGGCGAACGACCTGCACGCGTCTGTTCCTCGAACCGACGAAGAGATACTTGTCTCATGAATGATCCTCGACATGAGCCCGCCGCCATCGGGATGGCGTTCGTGCGTTCGCCGGGCGGCGTGGATCCGTTCTACAGCGAGGTCATCGCCGGCATGGAGGACGTGCTGCACCCGCGGGGCATGCGCGTGCTCATGCAGACCGTGCCGACAGTGGCGGACGAGGCTGTCGTCTATCGGCGGTGGGCGCAAACGAGCGCCGTGGCGGGGATCGTGATCAGCGACCTGACGGTCGACGACCCGAGAGCCGCGCTGCTTACGTCGCTTGGCGTGCTCCATGTGACCCTCGGCGAGCCGGAGGATGCCGCTGGCGGGTCCGTGGTGCGCGTGGACAACTACACGACGATGGTGCGCGCCGTGCAGCAGCTCGCTGCGCTCGGGCACCGCGTGATCGGCAGGGTGTCCGGGCCGGAGCAGCTGCTTCACACCCAAACCAGGTCCGTCGCCTTCGCCGACGCGATCGCCGGTGCGGGAGCGGTCGGCCACACGACCGTCGGCGACTACTCGGCAGTCAGCGGCGCGGCGGGCATCCATGATCTGCTCGCACGATCGGAACCGCCGACGGCCGTTCTCTTCGACAACGACATGATGGCCGTCGCCGGGCTGGATGCCGCCCAGCGCGCCGGCCTCTCGGTGCCGGCCGACCTCTCCGTGCTCGCGTGGGACGACTCGACGCTGTGCCGTCTGGCGTCGCCGCCGCTGTCGGCGATGAGCCACGACGTGCGGGAACTCGGATCCCTTGCGGCGACGGCACTGCTGACGGTGATCGGTGGCGGGGAGCCCCAGGACGTGACGGCGCCGCTGGCCGAGTTCATCGCACGGGGTTCGACCACGGTCCCACCGGCGCCGCCGGCAGGAGGGGCGCAGATCACCCCCAGCACGACCGCGTATCCTTGATGTCATCATGAACGGCGTATGGGCAGGCATCATCTGGGCGCTCGCGCCGACCGTGCTGGTGGGTCTCGTGTTCTGGGTTGTGATGAGCTCGGTGGTGCGCGCCGACCGCAGTGAGCGCAAGGCGTACGCCAAGGTCGAGGCTCAGGAGCGGGCCCGTCGCGGCCTGCCAGGCAAGTCCTAGGCACTGGCGTCCTCCGCCGCTACGGGTGATCTGCCGATCGACGTTCACCCGCGCGGTCTGCTGAGTGCTAGCGTCAGCCGCAGCGTCGCAGGGGAAGCGACAGCGGATGCCTGTGGTGCGTCAGGCCGAGCATCCGTCGTCGCATGCGGTGTGCGACGCCACAGTTGCTGCATGAGGGAGTGGCATGGACAGTGGCACCTTGACGTGGATCATCATTGTCCTGGCGCTCGTCGTCGACTTCGCGCTCCGCATCGTCGCCATCATCATCATTCCGCGCAACCGCCGACCGACGTCGGCGACCGCGTGGTTGCTCGCCGTCTACTTCATCCCCTACATCGGATGGCTGTTCTTCCTCCTGATCGGCAGTTTCAAGCTGCCGAAACAGCGCCGCCTTCGCCAGCAGCAGGTCAACGAGTTCATCCTGGAGTCCACTGAGGGAATGGAGCGCGTGCGACGCGATGCCCCGTGGCCACCCTGGCTGGGGTCCGTCGTCACGCTCAACCGCAATCTCGGCGCGATGCCCCTCGTCGGCGGCAACACGTCGCTGCTCATCGGCGACTATCAGGGCTCGTTGGATGCCATGACAGACGCCGTGAACGAGGCGACGCGCTACGTGCACGTCGAGTTCTACATCCTGAGCTGGGACCAGACGACGGGGCCGTTCTTCGACGCACTCGAGGCCGCTGTGAAGCGCGGCGTCGTTGTGCGCGTTCTGCTCGACCACATCGCCTCGTTGCGAACCCGGGACTACAAGCGCACCATCAAGCGGCTCACCAGTATGGGTGCGCAGTGGCAGTTGATGCTGCCGGTGCAGCCTTTCAAGCGCAAGTACCAGCGGCCCGACCTGCGCAACCACCGCAAGCTGCTCGTGATCGACGGACACGTCGGTTTCATGGGCTCGCAGAACGTCATCGACCGCACCTACAACAAGAAGTCGAACCTCAGGCGCGGCCTGAAATGGAAGGAACTGGTCACTCGCCTCGAGGGGCCGATCGTCGCGGGGCTCAACGCCATCTTCATCACCGACTGGTACCTCGAGACCGGCGATCTGCTGGATCGCGAGCGAGATCCTGTCGAGCCGGTGCGATCGGACGACGAGATCGACTGCCAGCTCGTGCCCAGTGGTCCCGGATTCGAGGGCGAGAACAACCTGAAGCTGTTCCTCGCACTGCTCTATTACGCAACGGACCGCATCATCATCACGTCTCCCTATTTCGTGCCGGACGAAGCGATGCTCACCGCGTTGACCACCGCTGTGCAGCGTGGCATCCATGTCGAGCTCTTCGTCTCGGAGATCGGCGACCAGGGGCTCGTCTATCACGCTCAGCGGTCGTACTACGAGCAGCTGCTGCGCGCGGGCGTGACGATATGGATGTACAAGGCCCCGTACATCCTGCACGCCAAGCACTTCACGATCGACGACGAGGTCGCCGTGATCGGGTCGAGCAATATGGACATGAGGTCGTTCCAGCTGAACGCCGAGATCTCGCTGATGGTGCGGGGTCGATCGTTCGTCGCCGACATGCGGCGCGTCGAGCAGGGGTATCGCGAGGCGAGTAAGCAGTTGCTGCTCGAGGACTGGTTGAAGCAGCCCCTGCGTTCGACGGTGCTCGACAACCTTGCACGGCTGACGTCGGCGCTGCAGTAGGAGCTGAGCACTCCGCCACCACAACCTGAGGCGAGCGGATGCCGACGCGCCCACCTGTGGACGGCCGTCGACCGCCAGCCCGGACTCCGATACCCTGGCGACTCGACGACAAGGAGACCGCTATGGCGATCTACGGTACGCAGAGCAAAACCCCGAGCAAGCGAACGAGCGTGCTCGGAGTGTGGGGCGCGCGCATCGTGCTCATCGTCGTGGGGGTGTGCGCGATCATCTCGGTCGTGTTCATCCTCTTCGGCGCGGGCGGAGGCACGCTCAGCCGTGTGATCAGCACCGATGTTGCGCTCATCCTCTTCGCCCTTCTCGTCTGGCTCGACACGACGATCGGCACCTACCGGCCGGAGTGGTTCGAGTTCTCATCGCTCGCGACGGATGCCTACATCCTGTTGCTCTGGATCCTCGTCATCTGGACGGATCCGAACGACGGCGTGCTCAACCTTCCGACAGCGATCTGGCACGGTTTCCTCTGTTTGATCTTCATCAGGGGCATGCTCGCCCTCGTCGACCTCGTGAGGCTGCTGTACCGCATCTGGTTCACCTCGGTCACCAGGGTGCTCTCCTACATCGCGGGCGCTGCGTTCGGAGCGATGGCAGTGCTCGTCACGATCCCGGCGCCGTACCCGTTCAACGGACTCTGGGACTACGACATCTACGGCCGCATCGTCGCCTCGCTCGCCGTGATCGGGGGCGTCTCACTCGTGCTGATTCCGCTCTGGGGTCTGCTGATCAACCGCACCCACGGCGTCCGGCGCACTCCCGCGGCGCCGTCTCCTGCGTACGGTGCGCCGTACGGCGGCTCCCCGCAGGCGCCCGCCGCCGGCTATCCGCAGCCCGGGTACCCGCAGCCGGGCTATGCGCAGCCTGCGTATCCGCAGCCCGCCTACCCGCAGCAAGCACAGCCGGCGGCATCCGCTCCAGCCCCGATACCCGCACCGATCGTCACGCTCGCGGCGCAGGTGCCCACCGTTTCGGTGCCGACCTCGCCCGCGCCCGCGGCGCCCGCGGCTCCGGATGCCACCGCAGCACCGCAGGCTCCGGCCGGTTCCGAGGCGGCAGCGCCCACTCCCGCTCCTGTCGCGGCCGCCGCGCACGCGTCGCATCCGCCGCTGGCGTGGCCGCGGCTGGCCGACGGCCGGCCCGTTCCGGCCGGGAACGACGCCAAGCCGGACTTCGCAGCGGTCGCCGGCTACGCGCTCGCGTGGCCGAACTTCGCTGACGGCACGCCCGTGCCCGCCGGCCCAGACGGCAGGCCGCTGTACAGCTGACCGCCTGAAGCGTCACTCGCCCTGCGGCATCGCGGGGGGAGAAGCGTCACTCACGTGGCTTGAGCCGCACGGTCGGCATCACCGGCGCCGGAAGCGGATGACCCGGATAGTCGGCGACCGTGCCGAAGCGGCCGGTGGCATCCGTGTCGTCGATCACCTCGTGTTGCCACTGCTCGCGGGACTCAGCAACGTCCTCGTGTGTGCGGCCGATGAAGTTCCACCACATCACGATCTGCTCGCCGAGCGGCTCGCCGCCCAGCAGCAGCACGCGGGCTCCGCCGACGGACGCCAGGTGCAACTCCGTGCGCCCCGGCGGCACATAGGCGAGATGGCGATGGGGCACCTCGACACCGTCGACCGTGATGTCGCCGAGGTCGAGCAGGATGCCGTGCTCGAAGCCCGACCGCACGTCCAGTACCACGGAGCCGCCGGCATCCAGATCCAGCTGGGCGCCGAGCAGCGGGCTGAACACCGTCGCCTGGCCGGATGCCCCGCCCAGCTCGCCGATGAACACGCGCGCTGTGGCATCTCCGATGCGTGACGGCGTCGGCACCGTGCGCTCGAAGAACGGCTGCTGGTCGCGCCAGGCATCCGGCAGGGCGAGCCACAGTTGCGCGCCGTGCAGCACCGTCGTCTCGGGGGTCGAATCCTCGGAATGACTGATCCCGTGCCCGGCCGTCATCAGGTTGAGTTCGCCTGGGCGCACCATCGCGTGCGACCCGACGCTGTCGCGATGCTCGATCTCGCCCTGGAACAGCCAGCTCACGGTCTGGAGTCCGGTGTGCGGATGCGGCGGCACGCGCATCCCTCCGGTGATCGACACGTCGTCGGGGCCATAGTGGTCGAGAAAGCACCAGCCGCCGATGGTCGACTTCTTGCGCTGGGGGAGCGTGCGATGCACGGGCATCGCACGCGGTCCGCCGAGCGGAACATCGCGCGGTTCGAGAAGGGTGATGCCGCCGGCATCCGCCGCCTCGCACTCGGCGACGAGTTCCGCGGGATGCCGCTCCAGGTTGCTCATGTGCGGCATCCTAGGTGCGGCCGCGCCGGAGTGCTTTCGATGGCCGCCCTTTCGGCACAACGGACGAAGCAGACAGCCCGTTTCGGGCGTATCGAGACATCCTGCTCCCCCTACGATGTAGGCATGCCGCGCCGCCGTTTCGCCCACACCGTCATGGCCTCCGCCGTCGCCGTTCTCGCGGTCGCCGCCCTTGCGGGATGCGCGCAGAATTCGACAAAGCCGATCACCGATTACAAGGGCGAGCCGAAGGGCGTCGACGCTCCGGCGAGCAGTGCCGGCGGGGCGCCGTTCTCGGTCTGGCTGAAGAGCGGCGATCAGTTCTCGGTCACGCTCTACGGCAGCTCGACCTGCCCGCCGCGAGTGACGCGCTTCGCGCTCACCGGGCACAACAAGATGGAGCTCACGGTGCCCGACCCCGCCGCGAAGGGCAAGATCTGCACGATGGACTACGTGCCGCACACCACCGTCTTCTCCACGCCGAACACGATCGACCGCAAGTCGGATGTCTCGATCACCGGCCAGAGCATGACCTGGGTGCTGAACGCGCTGAAGTCGAAGTAGCGTCTCACTCGCCCGCCACCGTCACGCCGACGGCGAACAGGGCCCATCGACCCGCTCGCGCTCATTACCCTCGAAGTATCGGAGCCGACGTGCAGGCATCCGGATGTCCCGCGATTGAGCGAGGGGACCTCCCGCCGGCACTCCGCCAGCGGCCCCGCAAGGAGTGACCACATGTTTGAGAGATTCACCGACCGAGCCCGTCGTGTCGTCGTCCTGGCCCAAGAAGAGGCCAAGATGCTCAACCACAACTACATCGGCACCGAGCACATCCTGCTCGGACTGATCCATGAGGGTGAGGGCGTCGCGGCGAAGGCCCTGGAGTCGCTGGGGATCTCGCTGGATGCCGTGCGCGAGCAGGTGCAAGACATCATCGGGCAGGGCCAGCAGCAGCCGACCGGGCACATCCCGTTCACGCCGCGCGCCAAGAAGGTGCTCGAGTTGTCTCTGCGCGAGGCGCTACAGCTCGGCCACAACTACATCGGTACCGAGCACATCCTGCTGGGCCTCATCCGCGAGGGCGAGGGTGTGGCAGCTCAGGTGCTCGTCAAGCTCGGCGCCGACCTCAACCGGGTGCGCCAGCAGGTCATCCAATTGCTCTCCGGCTACCAGGGCAAGGAGCAGGTTCAGGTGGGAGCGAACGAGCAGCAGGGCGCCCAGGGCGGCAGCCAGATTCTCGATCAGTTCGGCCGCAACCTCACGCAGGCCGCGCGCGAGAACAAACTCGACCCGGTAATCGGGCGCGAGAAAGAGATCGAGCGCGTCATGCAGATCCTGTCGCGCAGGTCCAAAAACAACCCGGTGCTGATCGGTGAGCCCGGCGTGGGCAAGACCGCCGTCGTGGAGGGGCTTGCTCAGGCGATCGTGCGCGGCGACGTGCCGGAGACGCTGAAGGACAAGCAGCTCTATACGCTCGACCTCGGCTCGCTGATCGCCGGTTCCCGCTACCGCGGTGACTTCGAGGAGCGCCTCAAGAAGGTCACGAAAGAGATCCGCACTCGAGGCGACATCATCGTTTTCATCGACGAGATCCACACGCTCGTCGGAGCGGGTGCCGCAGAGGGCGCCATCGATGCGGCGAGCATCCTGAAGCCGTTGCTGGCGCGCGGCGAACTGCAGACCATCGGTGCGACCACGCTCGACGAGTACCGCAAGCACTTCGAGAAGGATGCCGCGCTCGAGCGCCGCTTCCAGCCCATCCAGGTCGCGGAGCCGTCGTTGCCCCACACGATCAACATCCTCAAGGGGCTGCGCGATCGGTACGAGGCGCACCACAAGGTGTCGATCACGGATGGCGCGATCGTTGCGGCCGCGAACCTCTCCGACCGCTACATCAGTGACCGTTTCCTTCCGGACAAGGCCATCGACCTGATCGACGAGGCCGGCGCCCGCCTGCGTCTGTCGATCCTGTCGGCGCCACCGGAGCTGCGCGAGTTCGACGACAAGATCGCCAAGGTGCGCGAGCGCAAGGAAGGGGCGATCGAGGAGCAGGACTTCGAGAAGGCCGCGAGCCTGCGCGACGAGGAGAAGAACCTCCTCGGCGAGCGGCTGCGCCTCGAGAAGCAGTGGAGGAGCGGCGACGTCAAGACCACGGCCGAGGTCGATGAGGGGCTCATCGCCGAGGTGCTGGCGCAGGCGACGGGCATCCCGGTGTTCAAGCTCACAGAGGAGGAGTCCAGTCGACTCGTCTTCATGGAGAAGGCGCTGCACCAGCGCGTCATCGGTCAGGAGGAGGCCATCTCGGCGCTCTCCCGCACGATCCGCCGCCAGCGCGCAGGCCTGAAGGACCCGCACCGCCCGAGCGGTTCGTTCATCTTCGCCGGCCCGACCGGTGTTGGAAAGACCGAGCTGGCCAAGGCGCTCGCCGAGTTCCTGTTCGACGACGAGTCGGCGATGATCTCGCTCGACATGTCGGAGTACGGCGAGAAGCACACGGTCTCCCGTCTGTTCGGCGCCCCTCCCGGGTTCGTCGGCTTCGAAGAGGGCGGCCAGCTCACCGAGAAGGTGCGCCGCAAGCCGTTCAGCGTCGTGCTGTTCGATGAGATCGAGAAGGCGCATCCCGACATCTTCAACTCGCTTCTCCAGATTCTGGAGGAGGGACGTCTGACCGATGGCCAGGGTCGCGTCGTCGACTTCAAGAACACGGTCATCATCATGACGACCAACCTCGGCACGAAGGACATCACGGGTGGCCCGGTGGGCTTCCTCATCGAGGGCGACTCGCAGACCGGCTACGACCGCATGAGCGGCAAGGTCAAGGACGAGCTGAAGAAGAACTTCAAGCCCGAGTTCCTGAACCGCGTCGACGAGGTCATCGTGTTCCCGCAGCTCGACAAGCAGGAACTGCTGCAGATCGTCGACCTGTTCATCAAGCGCCTTGGCGACCGGATGCTCGACCGCGACCTGACGATCGAGCTCACGACCCCCGCCAAGGAGCACCTGATCGAGGTCGGCTTCGACCCCGCACTCGGTGCCCGGCCACTTCGTCGAGCAGTGCAGCACGAAGTGGAGGATCAGCTGAGCGAGAAGATCCTGCACGGCGAACTCAACGCCGGCGACCACGTGACCGTCGACTTCGTGAACGGCGAGCTCGTCTTCACGACCGCGGCACGCAAGGACCCGGTGGGCGCGCTCGCAGCGGGACCGATCGGCACCGGATCGGTGACGCCGGATCTCGCAGCCGGACTGTAGACATCCGCTCCACGAAAGGGGTCGGCCCGTCGGGCCGGCCCCTTTCGCTGTCCCGTGCCGCCCGTGTGCTGGATTTCGGAGATGCCTACCGACACGCCGCAGCCCCGTTCCTCGAGCCGGCGTGTTGTAGCGGATCTCCGAAATCCCGCACAGCGAAAGGGTCCGCGGTGGCCCGCGCGGGGGTGCGCCGGTCATCCCTAGACTGAGAAGGTGGCAGACCTTCTCACCGAGCCCATCTCGACGATCGCGTCGCAGGGGTTCAAGGTGCGACGAGCGCGCACCGGCGATGTGCCGGGAATCCAGCGGCTCGTGCAGCCATTGGTGGACAGCCGCATCCTGCTCGGTAAGGATCGGGTGGCTCTGTATGAGGCGCTGCAGGAGTTCCGGGTCGCCGTGGATCCGCACGGCAACCTGATCGGCTGCGGAGCGCTGCACGTGCTCTGGGAGGACCTCGGCGAGGTGCGCACGCTCGCCGTCGCCGACGAATGGCGCAGTCGCGGTGTCGGCCACGCGATGCTCGAACGCCTCGAGCACGACGCTGCCGGACTCGGCCTCAGCCGGCTGTTCTGCCTGACGTTCGAGGTGCGGTTCTTCTCGCAGCACGGGTTCGTCGACATGGGCGACGCGACAGTCGATCCGGATGTCTACAACGAGCTGGTACGCAGTAAAGACGAGGGCGTCGCCGAGTTTCTCGACCTGGCGAGGGTGAAGCCGAACACTCTTGGCAACACCCGCATGATCAAGCTGCTCTGAGTTGTCTTGCGCGCCCGTCCCTGCCGGGCGCGCCGCAGTCGGCTGGACGCGTGGTTACGTTCGGCGGCGTGCGCGCCGCCGCCTCGTAGGGCGGGTCGCGTTTCCGAGCTGCGCGCCCGTCGCCCGGCCCTGCGTGTCTCGCCGATATCACGATGGCGGCCGAGATTGCTGCACGCACCCGGCGAGTTGCCACAGGTGCTGCACTGCTGCCGCTTAACCTGTCAGCATGTCGAGCCTGAAGCATCCGGTCGGCCCCCAGTCGGGCAGGGTGTACCGGCGCCGGCGCCTCGTTGTAGGCCTGGCGCTCTTGGCGATCATCGTGGTCGTGCTGCTCATCGTGTTCGCGCCGCGAGGCAAATCGGATGCGACGGCGCCCGTCTCGTCGAACACCCCTGTCGCGGCGACCACGACGAAGCCGACGACGAATCCGACCACCGTTCCGACGACCAAGGCGACGGCGAGCGGCAAGGCGTGTCACATGTCCGCCATCGATGTCGAAGCGATCACCGACGCCAACAGCTATAGCGGAACCGGCCAGCCGAAACTGTCGTTCTCTATCACGAACACGGGATCGAAGTCGTGCACATTCGATGTGGGCACGGCCAAACAGGTGTTCACGATCACGAGCGGTACGGAGGTGTACTGGACATCGACGGACTGTCAGACGAATCCCGTGAGCACGGTCGTGCTCCTCGAGCCGGGCAAGACACTGACGTCGACTCCGATCGCCTGGGACCGCGCCCGCTCAGACCCATCGACGTGCAAGGACCAGAACCGTCCGGCCGTGCCGTCCGGTGGCGCGTCATACCACCTCAAGGTGCAGGTGGACGGCGTCACGTCGAAGACGACCAAGCAGTTCCTGCTGTACTGAGATAACCCGCGGAATCCCGCGGAAGTTCAGGCCTGAGTCCGCATTTTCTGCCGGACGGTCCGCGAAGGCTGTCGCGACAGCCTGCTTCGACAACTCGTCACGGTCCGGCCAAAGGTGCCGTACACATCCAGAGTGGTCTTCGCCGACGTGTGCCGCAGTCTCGCCTGCACCGTCTTCACATCCAGCCCTGCAGCGATCAGGAGCGAAGCGAAGTAGTGCCGCAGGTCGTGGATCCGGAACCCTGCAGGTAGCCCGTCGATCGCCTTGCACACGGCGGTGAACGCGATGTTCACACCACCGGTGACAGCGGCCGGCCGATCTCGCTGCACACGA